>NZ_JAHHPP010000004.1 GCF_024606265.1 Endozoicomonas sp. SESOKO1 | reverse complement strand
TCCTCGCTACGGGCGCTATTCTCGGACAGGCTCCTAGGACTTGCCAACTGTGGCACCGTTCCTTTTGCATCTCTCAGTTCCCAGACTTCTGACAACCACTTGGTAACCAGCGCTTTTCATCACTGCGCCCGAAGATCCCCACCATCGAAGGATTATAGGTCAGCACATGAAGGCCCGATGGGCTAAACCAGGGTGTGGGCGTTGGGGCGCATTCCCCGGTGATGGTTTCAATTGCCCATTGTCCAGCCTGGCTCTTTCCCCAGATGTAGACTTCACCTGACTCGCAGCTGGTTACCAAGTGGTTGTCAGACGGACTGAACTGCGCGCATTTCAGGGGAGAACTATGTTTGAGCATGATTACTGAATCAAGAATCGCTTTTGATATGGCATCCGGCTGCGACAAGCCACCATGGTTCAGCGACCCGTCAGACAATTTTTCCGGTATGCGCCATAGCAGCAAATCACGGTCACTGGACCTGCCTTTGAGCATATCACGGCCCATGAACCAGCCACGAGCGAACACATATTGACCGGCAGTGCTCAAGTAAACCGGCCAATAGTATGGGAAGATTATCGTCTCTTCCCATTTCCCCGATGGTTCCCGGCTGTAAATTGAGACCCGTGCAGGATTGGTAAAACCTTCTGTAATACCCACCAGAAGCTGATCCGCAACCTTGCTGAATTGGAAATGAACAATATGATCATGTCTGCATGTTGCTAACCAATCTGCATTCCAGGCTGCACCGCTACCTTGATCCAGAGATAATATCGACATTTGACTCGCCCATGCCGGTGGACGCGTCCAGAGCACTGCCAAATACTGCTCCGATGGACTGAACAGGGCGTGGTTAACCAACGCTCCAGAGAGGCCGAGAACCGGCATTTTCTGCCATTTATTATTTTCGTCCATGCAATAGACGGTGAAAGAACCGCGCTTATAGGCCATCATATATTTCCCCGAGGGGCTGAATAGGACTTTATGACCCGGCAACGTTGCCTTGCCGACACGGTCCCAACCGCTGTGGGCAGACCGGAACCTATTCACGCAACTCTCACCGTTCCAGGTTAACAGGCGATTTTCGCAAGCACTGAAATTTGCCCTGGTAACCACCCGGGAGCCGCTGTTATCGGACCATTTCAGGTGCTCTTCTGCCCATTGCCCCTGGTCATCCCTGGCCAGAATTCGGGAGTCATTCAGGCAACGGCCATAAAACAATAGACGACGACTGGACGGGCTGAAGCAAACCTCAAGAGGGGCGCCGGTCTGTGGCTGTAAATACCATTGCGCACGCTGAGGGAGCGTGACTTTATATCGTTCAACCGGGTGGTAAGACGGAGATGCTTCCATTCTTCTCAGGGTGGCACGACAGAGCAGTGCGGTCATCTGCGGCAGGTTCTTTATTATCCTGTCCCTGAACGATATCCCTCTGCCGTTGAGTGGTGCTGGATAGGCAAATGGGTGCCAGTACAGGCTTTTTTTCTGCCCCAGGGCATGTTGCTGGTACTGCTTCCGAAAGCTTCGGGGAAGTTGGGTAAAAAACGACAGTTCCTGAATATAGTTGCATCCCTTGACCACATCCCGAAATGCCAGACAGGTTGCATTTACACGCCGGATATCATCGAATTCAAGGTAATCAAAAATCATGGCCAAAAGTTCGAGAGGGAGTTCAGTGATCTTTCTTTGCCGCAATGGTTGTTGAGGGGGGGCTGTTTGCGGGAGTAGTTTGTGCGGACTGGCCTCCGGGAGTAAGGAAGTGGACTTGGCAGGGATCATTTCTGGCGACTGATTTTCAGGCCAATCCGGCACCATCGAAGCTCCCACAGTGCCTGAAGACAAAGGGTTGCACATGTCTTACCCCGTTCTTAATGAGTGATTACCGGCACTTCGCAACAATGAATTTATGGCTTTAATGGACAGGCCAAAAGTCAGGAAGTTCCCGGGGAGCCTCCCGGGAGGGAGTAGCGAAAAATCTATCAGCTCACTCCGCTGTCATTCTGTTCAGGTCGCTATTCTCGGTAGCGCGAGTCTTCAATGTGTTGATTGAGCCAATACTCAGTTTTCTCCTTTTTGTGCATATCTCTTGCGGATATGACTCTTATCAGGGTTTTCCCCTCCCTTAAAACAAAGGTGAGTTGGTGGAGGCTGTCAATTCCCAGACTTGTAGCGTGATATCGGTATCGTCATCATCCGTAGTACGGCTCAGAACCACCACTTCATGCTCTGATAGTGGGTTGAAGTAGGCTTTCAATATGTCCTCTTGCCGGATAACCCCCTTGAGTGACCAGTGCTTTTGATCGTTGCGCCCCAGGATTCCTACCATCGAAGAGTTGCAAGTCAACGCATGAATGCCAGACAGGCTAAAGCAGGATCTGATGGTTGGGGCACATTCCCTGGTGGTGGTTTGAATTGACCATTCTCCTGCCCGGTTCTTCCCCCAGATATGGACTTTATCTGGCCTGCAGAAGACCAGTAAGTGGCTGTCAGACGGATTGAACAGCGCCGTATCCACACGGGAATCATGTTGCAGCTTGATAAATGATTCAAGCCTTGCCTTCGATGCGTCATCCAGCTCAGGCAAGCGACAATGGTTCAGCGACCAGTCAGACAATTTTTCCGGTCTGCGCCATAGCAGCACATCACGGCCACTGGTGCTGTATTTACTGAATACGTATTTACCGGCGGGGCTTAAGCGAAGCGGATAGAGGTATGGGAAGATGACCGTCTCCTGCCATTTTCCTGATGGTTCAGGGCTGTAAATTGAGACCCGTCAGCGCCTGATATGATCTTCGGTAATACCCACCAGAAG
>NZ_JAHHPP010000044.1 GCF_024606265.1 Endozoicomonas sp. SESOKO1 | reverse complement strand
TAATGTTTAAGTTTTGATCAAAAAAGGAGGCGACTGGCATGAGTGGCCTGTTTTGTTTTCAAAAAAATTTTGTCAGTGCCTGTTGAGTTGGATTATTCATGGGTTTTCTGACAGGCACTAAATAGTCATAGGATGGAAGTTTTTCTCCTTTCATAAAGGCATTAATTAGTTTTCCTTTCGATAAAGCTATTGATATCAGGTTATTCTCCCTCTTTGTTATGGCTGATTTGTTTACTTTGCCCGGTTTACTGTCTGGGGCAAAAATCAGCCCTTTTTTATCACACCATGGTTTTATATCTCTGTATAACAACACCTCTTTTTCTATGCTGAACGGGTAGCGTCTGGTAATGATCGGTATTTCACAATACTTAATCGCTTCATCTATCGCTGACCTGACGTATTTGCGGAACTTGGCATGACTGCTGGGTCGATTTACGTCTGCCAGCCATTCCACCAGTTCATCAACTGTGTACTCACTTCGGGTTAAATTGACCAACAAATTTTCGACAGGTATTCTTTTTTCGTCTGACATACCCCAACCTCTCCGGGACTGATTAGACACTGGCGGGAAGTTGCGATTCCCGCCGACTCTTGCCACTATCGAAACTTCACTTCCACCACATTCTCACCAGCGGCCATCTGCCTCAATTCATCCAGATAATCAGCCCAGTGCTGCATCATTTCGGTTCGCTGCTTTAAATGTTTGGTGCGGTTGTAGGCTCGCCCGTTGGGGTCTTTAACTACATGGGCAAGCTGTTGTTCAATCCATTCAATACGGTATTCCAGAACTTCATCTAACAAGGTGCGAGCCATTGCCCGGAAACCATGGGGAACCATCACCTCTTTGCTATATCCCATGGTTCTCAATGCCATTCTGACACCATTATCCGACAGTGGCCGACTTGCCCCACGTTCGGACGGGAATAGATACTTACCACTGCCGGTCAGGGTGTGCAGTTGCTCAAGTATCTTTTTGGCCTGCCGGGACAATGGCACGATATGGGACTCTTTCATTTTCATCAGCGTTGCCGGTATTTCAATTCGCCCCTCATTCCAGTTGATAAAGCTCCATTCCAACTGGCGCAATTCCCCCGGACGCAAAAACAACAGTGCTGATAATTTCAATGCAACCCTGACAATTGATGTTCCGTTGTAGGCATCCATGGCCAGCATCAGCAACCCCACTTCAACAGGGGTAGTAATGGCTGGATAGTGAGTGGTTTCTTTTGGTCGCAGTGCGCCGGTTAGATTGGCTGCGGGGTTGTCGGTGGTTCGCCCTGTTTGAATGGCATAGAGAAACTTCCGGGTAAGCCCCCATTGCCAGGGTTCTTTCTTTACCTGAAAAACGATATTTGTACCGCCACAATTTGCTTCCGTTGGTTTTCACCAGCAGGTAAAGCCCTCTATCACCAGTGACTTTGTAATCCTTATCGCTGGGTTTGGCGTTTCTTGCTCTGGCATCTGTGATGCTCATTAACATGACTCCCAATTAGAAACCCTTGGGGTATCGCATAGACAACCAAGGTGATGTAATACCCCCATCTACAGCCCACGGTTTGCAAGGGTTTTAGAGAATATGGGGGTATCGAAAATGAGGATTGGGGGTATCGATTTTTGAAGCCTTGAAAATACCCCCATCCGTACCCCCAAATTTTAAGGATACTGGCGGTTTTCAGCAAACGACTAAGGAAGTAAAGATAGGCTAGAAGCCAGTAAAATCAAGGGGTTACGGACTTTAAAGGAAGGTGGCGGAAAGGCTTCTGGTCGGCGTGAGAGGATTCGAACCTCCGACCCTTTCGTCCCGAACGAAATGCGCTACCAGGCTGCGCTACACGCCGAAGCCATTGCTATTCTAAACATGCAGAGAAGCCTGTCAATGATAGCAGAAATGAATTCAAGGAGATTTTACGAAGAGGACTAAAGAAAGGAAATATGGTCGGGGTAGAGAGATTCGAACTCCCGACA
>NZ_JAHHPP010000043.1 GCF_024606265.1 Endozoicomonas sp. SESOKO1 | reverse complement strand
GGGACTGTAAATATTCCTTCAGCTTGACGACTGAAAAGTGGGGGCAGTACCTTCTGAATTTTTACTGGAACTCTGGGTCGGTGTTTGTCCGAGTAGAAGAGGCCGTTACCGACCTCAACCCTCACAGACCCGGACGAGCGCGATTAACGCATCCGGTTCCTCACGGTTATTGGTTCACTAGCCGACGACCGTATGAATACCGATGATGGATTTTCGGCGGTACCAAGGGGAAACGACTCATAAGCAGATTGAATTTCTCCCACGTGATACGGCTCTTCTGCGAACGCCGACTGAGCCACTTGTGCCAGATTTCCTTCACTCGATGTAGGATCGTATTTAACGCTTTGGCGTTACCCGTTATTCCGAAGTATGCGTAGTGCCCCCGAAGCTTTCGGTTGAGCGCTACATATTGTTCACCCAGTGACTTATGCCTTGATTTCCGACAGTACTGGTTGAACGACTTCAGAGTTTTGGCCATTCGCCCTTTTGCTGTTTTCTGGTAGACAACAGTATTCCCTTTCCGGGAAGTTCCCCAAAAGTGGGTAAACCCAAGGAAATCAAAGCTTACCGGATTGCCAATGCGCTTGTTTTCTTTCCGGCAGTGAGGCCGAAAGTCAACACATCGTGTTTTCTCCGGGTGCAGTGTAAGCCCGAAACATTCAAACCGCTTCGGCAGCACTGCTTTAACCTTGTTGCAATCTTTCTGGACCGAAAATACCATGACAAAGTCATCAGCAAATCTCGTCAGATTGCATCTTCCACGCATCCTTGGCTGGACTGTCTGAGTAAACCAGTCATCCAATATATAGTGAAGATAAATGTTGGCTAGTAACGGTGAAATTACTCCGCCCTGTGGTGTCCCCTGCGTCGGGTAGACAAGCTCCCCGGACTCAAGAATACCTGCCTTCAACCATTTATCGATCAGTTTTCTTACTACGCCATCGGCCACTCGTCTGTCTAGAAACTGTCTCAGATGACCGTGGTCAATCGTATCGAAATACTTTTGTATATCCACGTCCAACACCCAGCAGG
>NZ_JAHHPP010000042.1 GCF_024606265.1 Endozoicomonas sp. SESOKO1 | reverse complement strand
GCCTACCTGGGTGGCCTGGTCGGTTTTGATGTGGCCGCCCTGGGCCGTATTCGTCTCAACTCTGATTACCCAACCGACTGGGCACAATATGATGCCGGTATGAAAGTACTGAAGCAGAAAGACTGTTACTACACCGGTAAAAATGGCGATGGTAACTACGTTTGTGATGGTACTGAAGGTGCCACCGGTATCACAGAAGTTACCCTGAAGACCCGAGGTGGTGAAGGTAAAAATACCTTTGACCTGCGCGCTGGCCTGGGCATGTTTGCCGCTGGTATGATCTCTTCCAGTGATGAAGATGATGTGCTTCCAACGTCTTATACCGGATTTGATCTGGATGCCCGCCTTGGTGGTACCCGGATTGAGTACGCCTGGATTAATGGTGTGAAAAACCATAACGATAGTTCTGTTCAGGATATTTCCGCCAAGCCTAACTATTCGTCTCATTATGACTATACCCAGCTGGGGCATGAGGATGATCTGAAAATCGATTATGTCCACTCCCTTGGCCTGAGCCGGAAGTTCGGTGGGCTTCTTCTGGAAGCAGCTGCCTCTGACGCGCCGGAATACCTGCGTCGCTACATGATCAGTGCTGACTATATACTGCCCTTTAACAAGCGGGAAAATCTGCAATTAAAAGCACAGTTCTATCAGAACCATAACTATGGTGATGTCTGGGAACTGGAAAAAGAGATCTATCCCGGTAAATTTGGCGATATTCCGGATCATACCCGGTTATCGACCTATACCATTGCCTGGACTGAATCCCTCTTTAACTCCACCGCCTGGACAGTGGCCCTGCATCACACCCGTATCGGTGAAGGTGGCTTCAGCTACGGTATCGGTAACGTCAAGGGTGTGCTGAAAAACGAAGGCCAGGGTAATTACCAGAGTATGCGTCGCTCCAATGAACAGGTATGGGCGGTCGAAAATACCCTGGATTTCAGCCATAGCCGTAACCCATGGCTGAAAGGGTTTGAGGTTAAATATGGTTTCCACTATGGCATGTATTATCAGGAAGATGCCAGAGAAGGCTCCAGTGGTGGGGCGATTGGCGATACCCATGAATCAGAGCACGCGATTACTGCCAAATATGTGGTACGCAAGGGGACCCTGAAAGGTCTGTCCGTTAACCTGCAGCAGGCTTTTGTCGACGATGAAGGCAACAAGTTCGGCCAGGGCAAGATTAACCAGACCAAGTTTGATATCTCTTACACCATGCCTCTGATGTAATCCCCTGGCTCCTGCAGTGTGTTTTTAAAACCGGCTTTTATGGCCGGTTTTTTTTCAGGATTACCCAATCGCCTCTGAACCGTAAAGATAGGCCCTGTTACTGTCTTGGCTTGCCCACTTCACCTTTGATCAGATGGTAACCCGGTACGGTAAGTATACTGTTATTGTCGCTAATTCAATGTGCAAGTACCGGCCATTCGGTGTAGTGTTTGTGCATACAGATGTGTCCAGCCTATGGAGCCGGTCCTCCGGCAACCCTGTAGGACAGTCGCCGTGTATCCCGCGCCGGTTGTTATCATTCAGTAT
>NZ_JAHHPP010000041.1 GCF_024606265.1 Endozoicomonas sp. SESOKO1 | reverse complement strand
GATTCGCAGGGAGGCTATGGCTCGCGGTGAAACCGGTGCTGATCTGGGCGATGCGCCTGCGGAAATGCTTGAGGAAGTTGAGCGATTAACCCGGGCTGCCATCGAGGCCAATGAGAAGCGGCAGGTGGCTTCTGAATTGGCCCAGCAGGCGCGCATGGCGTTTAATGAGCTGATGCGTCAGAAAGAAGAGGGGCTGCGTGAGCTCGAGCGCCTGCAGGCTAAGGAAGAAATTCTGGTGCGTATGGGCAGGGCTTGATTTTCTGACCCTGGACTTTGCCCGACCCTTTTGTTGAGGGTTGGGCAAGGCGATGCGCTGCTAAAGCGTCAACGATTACGTATAAAAATTAGTGTTTCATCTATCACGATGGCTATTAACACTGTTAATGATAGATTTACAATGATCATTAAAAGATCTTTCGTCCACTGAAACTCACTGCCTGATTGATTACCGGATTCTTCAAGCGCCTGTCCTGCGGCAAAAGCCGCCGCTTTGCCAATATCAAGATGCCCACTACCACAGTAGTCTTTAGTACATCGTTTAATTGAGACTTTGGTAGAAAAAACGGTGTCTATCATGTTGAGGATATTTTTTATGCACGAATCAAGGATATAACACCAGGCAGGTCTTTGAAACGGACGGCTGGTATTCATCAGTATTGCCCGGATGTCATCGGGCGTCAGTCTGCTGTTCACCGAGTGCATCAGGGCTGCAGCCTGAGAGACAAGGGCGGCAGCAGTACTGGTGCCACCCACCCTGGTGAATGACTCGGCCAATAGGGTTGTCTTTCCGGTATTGCTGGTGGTGATAACTCCCTGACCCACAATGGCAGAAATGGTAATGGGTGGGCCGTAGTTGGATTCAGGGGCTAACCAGGATGCTGTGAGCTGTTCACCAACGGCGATGACATGAGGGCAGTTTGAAGGATAATGATTACTGGCTGGCATTGCCTCATTTCCCGCAGAGGCAATAACCGTAATATTTCTCCGGTATAACTCTTTGCACACGGTCTTGAACTTTATACAGTTATCCTCTCCGCCAAGAGAGAGATTAATGACTTTTGCGGGATTAGTATTAAGGGGAACATTGGCAACCGGTATTCCAGAAGCCCATTTTAACGCATTGATCAAGTCTTTATCTGTCCCTGCGCAGCGATTATGGCCCAAATACCGTATGGGTTGAATTTTGATGATATTTTGTAATGGCGAAACATCGTCTTTATAAATAGACGTCCCTGCAATGATTCCGGCAATTTCTGTACCATGCCAACCGCGGAATAAATCCGTAAGGTTTCCCTCATCGGTGGGGGTGCCGTCATAACCATCCCCATCCCGGGCACACTCCGGGTCGCTGATAAAATCATAACCCGGCACCAACCGGTCATTGAGTGCAGTGTGAGGAATAATGCCAGTATCTATAACCGCAACGACGATCGGCGATGGCTGGAGGCTGGTGAGCAGGTTCAGTGTGGAGGTTGAAAAGGTATCCTGACTGGTTTCATGGGAGATGGCAGCAATGCATTGGGAGAGTCGAGGTAATAGTTGGCCGAGCCATCCGGTCCGGGCGTTATGCTCCTTTGGGTTTTGTTGATGATGCGGTTTTACGTGAGGACCACTATTGCGAGTCGCACTGGACCTTTTTTGGCTGGAGGCTTGGTCAACGGTTTGATCGAACAGGTGCTTGAGGTCGGGTAATATATCATCAATATCTGCCTGCCCTGATTCATTACTGTCAAGGTATGCTGGAATAGAGTGATAGCCATTGTGTTGCCGGAAAACGTCGGTGACCGGGCTGGCATTACCCATGTTTACCGGGGGGCTGGTAAGCCAGGGGCTGATATCACATTCCGGTGGGCGGGAGGTATTACGGTTTTGCAGGCTGTTTTGCAGGCCGCTTTGCAAGGAAAGTTGTCTTCTTTCGCTGGCGTGTGCGGGTTGCTGTGTCGAGAAAAGCAGCCCCAGGGCAGTGAGTGTTACTTTCGCTACCCGGTATATTGACCATTTGCTGGGGCTTCTTTCTCTGATATGGCCCTGACAAGTGGGTGAGGGGGACAAGTGGTTATCAAAGCTGATGTATGACCGATCAAAATGATGATTATTTATCATTACTGTCCAAAGAGATCATCAAAAACAAAGCGTATTTGACAGCAAACTAATCCACAGGTTCAACGATCTGTCTGGCAGTGCTCGAAGTCATTATGTGCATTTTCATCAGGTTGACTGCTTGATCAAGCGTCAATTACGGGCAGTCTTTTGCTGGATCTGAGCAGTACGCCTGCGGGGATTGACGACGGATGGACGTTGCAATTGTTTGCCACTGCGAAGCGTCATACCATCATCGACCATCATCACAACAGGGGTGCTTACAAAAATCGTCGTAAAGCATCGCCCAATCGGGCGGTGATATAAGACAGGAGCGCCGGGCCG
>NZ_JAHHPP010000040.1 GCF_024606265.1 Endozoicomonas sp. SESOKO1 | reverse complement strand
CTCCCGACATCCTGCTCCCAAAGCAGGCGCGCTACCAGACTGCGCTATACCCCGTCAAACAACGCTTATCATATTGTTTTTGAACAATAAGTCAACAGCCATCAGAAAAATATGTCTGTTTTTTACACTTACTGGCTAAAAGCTGTTCATACAGATCTGCCATGGGCTGGTTAAACAGAACAAATACAACCTTGCGAGGATGCTCATGCCCGCCCAGCCACTGACGAACCTCGCTCAATGCAATGTCGGCTGCCTCATGACGTGGGTAACCATAAACACCACAGCTGATGGCGGGAAAGGCTATCGACGACAGCTGACGGTTTGAGGCCTCCACAAGGGCATTGCGATAACAGGCCCGGAGCAGACCAGGTTCACCTGCCCCACCTCCCTGCCAGATCGGGCCAACCCCGTGGAAAACATAATTTGCAGGCAGGTGAAATGCCGGGGTTACCCGCACTTCACCAGTGGGACAGCCTCCGATCTCCCGGCAGGCAATAAGAAGTTCAGGCCCGGCAGCCCGATGGATGGCACCATCAACCCCACCTCCACCAAGAAGACCGCTGTTGGCCGCATTAACAATGGCATCCACAGTTAATGTCGTAATATCACCCTGGATGATGTCAATGCGGTCTTTCATGATTGGAGCCTCAGCTATGCTTTATCGCTTAACTTGCGGCACTTCTTCAAGGTATCAGCAATCAGAAATGCCAGTTCCAGCGCCTGGTCGGCGTTCAGGCGAGGATCACAGTGGGTGTGATAACGATTACCCAGATGATCCTCCGTCACGGCACGGGCACCACCGACACACTCTGTCACATTCTGGCCTGTCATCTCAAAATGAACGCCGCCGGCATAGGTTCCCTCAGCGCGGTGAACCGCAAAGAACTGCTCTACTTCTGAGAGAATTTTCGATACTTCACGGGTTTTATAGCCATTGCCGGCCTTATAGGTATTCCCGTGCATTGGATCACAGCTCCAGAGCACATTGCGCCCTTCACGCTGAACGGCTTTCAACAATGGCGGCAAGCCTTTCTCTACATTGTCAGCGCCCATACGAACGATGATGTTCAACTTGCCGGGCATATTCTCCGGGTTGATCCGGTCAATCAGTCGAATCAGGTCATCCGGTGGCAGGGTTGGGCCTGCTTTCAGACCGATCGGGTTTTCAATGCCACGGACAAATTCAACATGGCCCCCATCCACCTGGCGGGTACGGTCACCCACCCAGAGCATATGGGCTGAGCAGTCATACCAGTCACCGGAGAGGCTGTCACGGCGGGTCAGCGCTTGCTCGTAGGGCAGTAGCAACGCTTCATGGGAAGTATAAAACGCGGTTTCACGGATGGTGGATGAATGCTCTGCAGAGATGCCGCAGGCTCTCATGAAATCCAGTGATTCATCGATTCGGTCAGCCATGTAGCGGTACTGATCAGTCTGCGGGCTGTTTGCAACAAAATCCAGATTCCAGGCATGCACCTGTTCCAGAGAGGCCAGGCCACCCTGGGCAAAAGCACGCAACAGGTTCAGAGTGGCAGCCGCCTGGTGATAGGCCTGCAGCATTCTCTGGGGGTCCGGATTACGAGCCGCCGGGGTAAACTCGGTGGCGTTAATGATATCACCGCGATAGATCGGTAACTCAACACCATTGATGGTTTCAGTGCCAGAAGTTCTTGGCTTGGCAAATTGGCCAGCCAAACGCCCTACCTTGATCACCGGGCAGGCAGCGCCAAAGGTGAGCACTACCGCCATCTGCATCATGACTTTGAACGTGTCGCGGATGTTATTGGCCGAAAATTCCAGGAAGCTCTCTGCACAGTCCCCTCCCTGCAGCAGAAATGCTTTGCCTTCAGTCGCTTCTGCCAGCCGGTTTCTCAACTCATTCACTTCACCCGCAAAAACCAGTGGAGGCATTGCAGCAAGTTCCTGCTCAACCCGGCTCAATTGTTCCTGGTCGGGGTATTCTGGCAGCTGGATCAACGGCATATGCCTCCAGCTATCAACATTCCATGAATTCATTAAGTCACCAGCTCTTTCACACTCGCCAAAAACAGCCATTCTACCTGAATAACATCATCAAAGTTACTCTGAAAGGCTATCGGCCTCTGGCAACGGGATGCCGGGAGTCTGTTATCCATTCGCTCCATGAGCCGGGATACAGCGTTGCACCCGACAAACCGGCAAGCTCCATGGCAAAAATATTATGGCAGGCGGTAACACCGGAACCACAGTAGAAGACTGGCCGGGAATCCTCACCCACCAGAGATGTAAATATTTCCCGCAAGTGGTCCGCTGAAAAAAAACGGCCGTTGTCATCCAGATTTTCAGTGAATGGATGACATACTGCCCCGGGGATGTGTCCAGCCAGGGAGTCCATGGTTTCTTCTTCGCCACGGAATCGTTCATAAGCCCTGGCATCAATCAGTTTATGCCCAGGGCCACCTTCAGTTTCTAACTGCGCCATCAGATCCTGCGCGGAAACCGTGGGCATATGGCCTATGGTAAAATCACCCTGACTTTCCACCACCTCAGGCACATCGGTGGTCACAGGATAACGGCCCGCCTGCCAGGCTTTCATGCCGCCATGCAGAATCATGGCGTGAGTAATACCCGCCCAGCGCAACAGCCACCAGGCCCTTGCCGCCATGGCATGACCGCCATCGTCATAGACAACCACCTGAGCGTCCCGGTCAATCCCCCAACGACGAAGCGTTGCCTGCCAGTCTGCCTGCTCAGGCAGCGGATGCCTGCCGGTTTTACCGGGAATAATCAAACCGGAGAGATCTGATTCAAGATCAGCATAGCGTGCTCCCGGAATATGTCCCTGGCTATACATCACCCGCCCCTGTTTCGGGTCAGCAAGACTGAATCGAGCATCCAGAACAACCAGATGTTTATCTTTCATCAGGGTTGCCAGCATCTCCGGCTCTATTAATAAAGTCATCTACTCACCTCTGTCTGGCTTCTGTCAGATAGCGCTTTACCATCATGTACTCATTCAATGGAAGCAAGGGTGGCAGTGGCAGGTAACACACCACCATAAAACATTTGCCGTGAAAAATATTTTGCCTAACCATTGTTCATCCCTGAGAGTGGCGCAAAATATTTCCACGCGCCATGGGCATTTGTGCCGGTTTATTTTGGCTTCACAGTAAAAAAAAATGGAAGAGGCTTTGCAAGAAGCCCTGATTACCGTAGTTCAAATGAAAGAGGAGTGTGAAGGAAAGAAAAGTTAAGGAGAGTAATTAAACCCACCAGCGGGGCTGGTGGGATGTCACATCCTTGTGACAACTGCATCCATGCAAGATTTACGTTATCAGTACACTCGTGATGGCAATAGCAGTGATTAAACGGAAAGGTTGTGAGACATATCTCACGCTTTCGTCATTTCCCGGTTGCCGACTTGTCCACTACCTTGTCGTCACGAAGCACTTTTTCCGAAAGCAGGACACTCAACTCTCCATTATCCGGCGTTTCCAAAATGATTCGGGTTTCTTCAGAAGACTCGTCAAATTCCATATCTGAAGAGTACACACCCTCCTCTACCGGCATTTCTGCTACGTCCTGGTGTATTGAAATGACATCCGTCACGGGTAGAACTTCAGGCTCATCGTGTTTGTTCAGAAAAAACCAACCTGCCGCACCAAGCACAAGAAGAACCGCCAGTATTGCCATTATCTTGTTCATACATCCTCACCCATGCCCCTGTTAAACATTTTATTGCATCTTTACGACTCTGGTTATATTCCTCTGCGTCAGAATCTTAACCGTATCACCAACCTGCAATGGCGCTCCCGGATTGGCTTCCTGAACCACCGAAATGTATTTACCGCTATCAAGCCGGATGGTCATTTCAATGCCCCGCTGTGTGGTCAGCTCTTTTTCAGCCATATTCCCCAGCACACCACCGGCAACTCCGCCCAGGATAGCGGCAATATCACTGCCTCTACCCCCGCCAACACTGGAACCGGCGATACCGCCAATAGCCGCACCGGCCACAGTACCCACAGCTCCTTCAGTGCCTTCCAGTTTGACATATTGCAACTCGGAAATAGTACCAAAGCTGACGTTCTGTATTCGCCGGGCCTCACTGCTTGAATACGTTGTCCCTGTACTGTCGGTCATACAACCTGACAACAGAATGGCAAAAGTGATGGGCAATATGGCCCCGTAGCGTCTCAAATTCATGACTTCACCTCCTTAAAGCCGGGTAAAACAGGAAAGACCTTTCCTGTCAACCGACCCAGACCCGTGCGTTCCGGAACATTCTCATCAGCGGAGCATCTTCTCCCCAGTGATCCGGGTGCCAGCTGTTTTGAACCGTACGGAATACCCGCTCAGGATGGGGCATCATAATGGTTACCCGACCATCGGCAGAGGTCAGGCCGGTAATTCCCTGCACTGAGCCGTTGGGATTGTAGGGGTAGCGTGTGGTGGGCTTACCCTGGTTATCCACAAACTTCAAAGACACCTGGCCACTGATCGCCAGCCGCTGCAAATGAGCCGGATCGGCAAACTCGGCATACCCTTCCCCATGGGCAACGGCAATGGGCATACGGGCACCCTCCATCCCCCGGAAGAAGATTGAACGGCTTTTCTGAACCTCAACCATCGCTACCCGGGCCTCAAACTGCTCAGACTGGTTGCGGACAAAGTGAGGCCAATAGTCAGCACCGGGAATCAGGTCATGCAGATTAGAGAGCATCTGACAGCCGTTGCATATACCCAGGGCAAAACTGTCGCGACGATCGAAGAAACGGGCAAACTGATCACGGGCCTGTTCATTAAAGAGAATGGACTTGGCCCAACCTTCTCCGGCTCCCAGCACATCCCCATAAGAGAAGCCACCGCAGGCCACCAGTCCCTTAAATTCATCCAGAGTCCGTCGGCCGGAGAGAATATCGCTCATGTGCACATCCACCGATGTGAAACCAGCCCGGTCAAAGGCTGCAGCCATTTCTACCTGACCATTGACGCCCTGCTCCCGCAGAATGGCCATGGCTGGACGGACCCCGGTGTTAATGTAAGGCGCTGCCACATCCTGAGAGATATCGTAAGGCAGAGAGGCATGGAGACCTTCATCACTGTCATCCAGCAGGTTGTCGAACTCCTGTCGGGCACACTCCGGGTTGTCCCGCAGCGCCTGAATGCGATAGCTGGTTTCTGCCCACCAGCGCTGGAACTTGATCCGGCTTTCACTGACCAGCTCGGAACCATTGAACCGGAACGATACCCGCTGACCCTCAACCAGTGTACCAATGGTGTGAGAGCAGGCGGCCAGCCCATGCTGAGCCAGGATATCCTTGACAACCCCTTTCTTACGGTGGCGCACCTGGATAACAGCACCCAGCTCTTCATTAAAGAGAGCAGGCAAAACCATGGACTTATTACCCACCAGTTTATCCAGATCAACAGCAATACCCGTACGGCCAGCAAAAGCCATCTCAACCAGGGTGGTAAACAGGCCACCGTCAGAGCGGTCGTGATAGGCCAGCAACAGATCTTTATCCATCAGCTCCTGAATGGCATTAAAAAAATCTTTCAGGTCTTGCGCAGAGTTAACGTCCGGCGCAATGTCACCTACCTGACCATACACCTGGGCCAGTGCTGAACCACCCAGTCGGTTATGGTCCCGGCCAAGGTCAATCAACAGCAGATCGGTATCACCCTGATCCGTCCTCAGCTGAGGCGTCACCGTCTTGCGAATATCCTGGACCGGGGCGAATGCCGAGATAACCAGCGACAGCGGTGAAGTGACACACTTATCTTCACCTTTTTCCTGCCATTGGGTTCTCATGGACATGGAGTCCTTACCCACTGGAATAGCAATACCCAGTGCCGGGCAAAGCTCCATACCCACCGCTTTAACCGTATCGAACAGGTTTTCATCTTCACCGGGATGGCCTGCTGCGGCCATCCAGTTGGCCGACAGTTTGATGTCGCCGATTTTACCGATACGGGCCGCAGAGATATTGGTGATCGCCTCACCAATGGCCATTCGACCGGAAGCAGGTGCATTGATCAGGGCAAGCGGGGTTCGTTCGCCCATCGACATGGCTTCGCCGGTATATCCTTCAAAAGCCGTTGCGGTAACCGCACAGTCAGCCACAGGTACCTGCCAGGGACCCACCATCTGGTCACGATTAACCAGACCGGTAATGGTACGGTCGCCAATAGTGATCAGGAAATTCTTGCTGGCGACGGATGGCAACTTCAAGACCCGTTCCATCGCTTCAAGCAGTTTAACGTCAGTGAGGTCCAGGGGATCACGCTCAAACGGCTGACGCTGAACCTCACGGTGCATCCTGGGTGGTTTACCCAGCAATACATCCAGCGGCATATCCACCGGGTGATTGTTGAAATGACTGTCATCCAGCAACAGTCGCTGCTCTTCCGTCGCTTCACCAACCACGGCATAAGGACAGCGCTCCTGCTGACAGATCTCCTCGAACCGGGGAAGGTCTTCTGCTGCCACCGCCATGACATAACGTAGATCTTGCATGGATGCAGTTGTCACAAGGATGTG
>NZ_JAHHPP010000415.1 GCF_024606265.1 Endozoicomonas sp. SESOKO1 | reverse complement strand
AGAAATTAGTCTCGGCTGACCCGCCCCTGAAGGGAGCGGGATTGCGCCTCAGTTTTGTTCTATTCCAGTCAATTTTTTCCTGCCCCTGCCTAATGGATTGGCAAGGCTCTGGTAACCTGACCTCAAATGCCTGAAACAGAATGTCATCGTTCTGAAATATACAAGTAATATTTCTGTAACATTCCCCCCCTATTCTGACTTCCATCGAACACAAACACGCTCAAAGCGTTACCGGGGGAAAAGAACCATGACGTTCTTCAAGTCAGTTGTCGTATCCTCAGTGTTGGCTGCCGCTGCTTTTTCCGCAGCAGCCAGTGCACAATCAATCAACGGTGCTGGCGCCAGCTTTCCGCACCCTATCTATGCCAAGTGGGCAGAAGAGTACAACCGGGAAACCGGCGTAAAAATCAACTACCAGGCCATCGGTTCCGGTGGCGGTATTCGCCAGATTACTGCCAAAACGGTTGATTTTGGCGCCACCGATGCTCCCCTGGATCAACAGAAACTGAATGATGAAGGCATGATTCAGTTCCCAATGGTGATGGGTGCCATTGTTCCGGTTGTCAATATTCCGGGCATTGAGCCAGGCGCCCTGAAACTGACCGGTGACATTGTTGCCGACATTTATATGGGCAAGATCAAAAAGTGGAATGACGAGCGCATTACCCGTATCAACCCGGACCTGAAGATTCCAGGACAATCCATCTACGTGGTACACCGCTCAGACGGCTCCGGCACCACTTATAACTTCACGGACTACCTGAGCCAGGTCAGTGAGACCTGGAAAAAAGACGTCGGCACCAATACTGACATTACCTGGCCTAAAGCGGCGACCACCATTGGCGCTAACGGCAATGCCGGTGTGGCCAATTTTGTCCGCCGCACCCGTGGTTCCATTGGTTACGTCGAGTATGCTTTTGCCAAGCAGAACAACCTGAGCCATACCCAGCTGGCCAGTGCCGAAGGCAAGTTTCTGCAACCGACCATGGAAACTTTCCAGGCAGCCGCAATGAACGCCGACTGGAAAAACGCTCCCGGCTTCCGCCTGCTGCTCAATAACCAGCCTGGCGCTGATTCCTGGCCAATGACCGCTGCCACCTTCATCCTGATGCACAGGGATCAGGTCGATGCCGGCCGCGCCAGAGAGATCGTCAGATTCTTTGACTGGAGCTATGAAAACGGTGGCGATATGGCCGAAGCACTGGATTTCATCCCCATGCCAAAGAGCGTCGTTGAACTGGTTGAAAACACCTGGAAAGCGCAGCTGACCCATAAAGGCACAGCCATCATCCAGTAAACCTGTGACGTTTATTTAACGTTTATTTAAAAAAGTAGGAAGGATTTCAGGGTAATGAGCTTGACGGCTCATTGCCCTTCTGACAGTTATGCATTCCACTACCAGTGCTCTCACATTACGACCTGGCGCAATCAACGGCGATTCGGTGTTCCATCGCCTCAGCTTTGCCAGTGCCGTATTAATCTTCCTGGTGCTGATCGGCATCATTCTCTCCCTGATTGATGGTGGCTGGCAGGCGCTGGCCAAATTTGGCCCCGGCTTTATCTTCAATAACACCTGGGATCCTGTCGGTGGTGAATTTGGTGCCGCAGCCGCTATTTACGGTACTCTGGTTTCATCGCTGATCGCCATTGTTATCGCCATTCCCATCGGACTCGGGACCGCCATCTTCCTGGCTGAACTGGCACCGGAATGGATCAGCAGGCCCGTGGGTATGGCCATTGAGCTACTGGCTGCGGTGCCCAGTATTATCTACGGCATGTGGGGCCTGTTCGTCTTCGCTCCCTGGTTCTCTGAAGGTTTCCAGTTCTGGGCGCTGGAGAATCTGGTAAATATCCCCCTGATTGGCCCCTGGTTTGATGGCCCTCCCATTGGCATCGGCCTGCTGACTGCGGGTATCATTCTGTCGTTTATGATCCTGCCCATCATCACCGCCCTGACCCGCGACGCCCTGAAAACCGTGCCGAACGTGGTTCGTGAGGCAGCATACGGCATTGGTGCTACACCCTATGAAGTGATTACCCGGGTACTGCTGCCTACCATCAAGAATGCGGCTGTCGGTGCGGGTATTCTCGGCCTTGGCCGTGCCCTGGGTGAAACCATGGCGGTTGCATTTGTTATTGGCGGTGCCAACCGTATTGAGACTTCGCTCTTTATGCCAGCCAGCTCCATCTCCTCCACCATTGCCCAACAGTTCAATGAGGCCACCAATGAGCTGCATATTGCCTCATTGATCAGCCTGGGTCTGGTGCTGTTTATCCTGACTTTTGTGGTTATGGGTGCGGCGCGCATCCTGTTGAGAAAGCGTTAAGGAGTCGGTGATGTCATTAAGAAAACTCAAAAACCAGGCATTTATCGGTTTCTGCATACTGTCAGCACTGTTTGGCCTGGTCGTGTTATCCAGCGTACTGTATAGCCTGGTTGGCAAGGGCATTGCCGGCATGGGGCTGCATATCTTTACTGAGTTGACACCCGGACCGGGTAGCCATGGCGGCCTGAAAAACGCCATTGTCGGCAGTTTGATACTGACCACCCTGGGCATTGTTATTGCGACACCACTGGGCATTCTGGCTGGCACCTGGTTGTCCGAAAGCAACAAGTCATCAAAAGCCGCAGAGATGCTGCGCTTTCTGAACGGCATGCTGATGAGCGCACCCTCGATCCTGATCGGCCTGTTCGTTTATAAGATGGTGGTGGTTACTACCGGTTCATTCTCTGGCTGGGCAGGTGCAACCGCCCTGGCCATTCTGGCACTGCCCATTATTGTCAGTACTACTGAAGAGATGCTGCGACTGGTGCCAACCACCCTGAAAGAAGCAGGCAGCGGCCTGGGAGCACCCCGCTGGCAGGTCATTACCAAACTCTGCTATCGCGCTGCCGGCCCCGGCATTATCACCGGCGTACTGCTGGCCATGGCCCGTATTACCGGTGAAACCGCCCCGCTGCTGTTTACCGCACTGAACAGCAACTACATGACCACGGACATGAGCCAACCCATGGCCAACCTGCCGGTGACCATTTACCAGTACGCCATGAGTCCTTATGAGTCATGGAATGAGCTGGCCTGGGCCGGCGCTCTGCTGATTACCACTTTTATTCTGATTATCAATATTCTGGCCACCGTGTTACCTCGCTGGCTGAAAGCAAGAAAGGCTGCCAAATGACCATGAATAACAACGTGAACGTTTTTATGGAAGAACGTCCTGAGCATATCGACAGTGTACAGGCAGTATCTGACGTTACTGTAACCGGACTGGAAAGTGCCAACCCGATGCCACGGATGGAAGTCAGGGATTTGAATTTTTTCTATAACAAGGGCGCTGAGCCTGCGTTGAAAAATATCAATATGCCCATTTACAACAACCGGGTCACTGCCTTGATCGGCCCCTCCGGCTGTGGTAAATCCACACTGCTGAGAACCATGAACCGTATCTATGACCTGTACGGCACTCAGCATGCCGAAGGCGAGGTACTACTGGACGGTGAAGATATTCTCAAGAGCAATGTGGACTTGAACGCGTTGCGCTCCAAGGTCGGCATGGTTTTCCAGAAGCCAACCCCATTCCCCATGTCCATCTATGACAACATCACTTTTGGCCTGAAAATGCAGGGTGGCATGTCAGCCCCACAAATGGCAGTACGGGCCAAGAAGGCGCTGAAACGTGCTCACCTGTGGAAAGAGGTAAAGGATAAACTGAATGCCGATGCCAGCAGCCTGTCTGGCGGACAGCAGCAACGCCTGTGCATTGCCCGTACTATTGCCCTGAAGCCCGAAGTCATTCTGATGGATGAGCCGACATCCGCACTGGACCCTCTGGCCACGGCAGCCATCGAGGAGCTGATTACCGAGCTGCGGGAAAAGTACACCATCGTGATTGTCACCCATAACATGCAGCAGGCGATGCGTATTTCTGATTACACGGGCTTTATGTACCTTGGAAAGTTGATGGAATTCGGTCCTACCGGGAAAATATTCCACAATGCTGATAACCAGAAGACACGCGACTATATTGCCGGGAACTTTGGTTGATATTTAGCCCCTGCTCTACACTTCAATAGCTTTAAGCATTGCCGTAGCTAAAAAACTGCTCATCATAAAGGAACAGGTTAATCCTGTTCCTCTACTGACTGACCATCCAGCTATCAGGCTGCTGCCCACGACAAATATCGAGATTCAACAAATAATAAATCAGTGTTTGTTATAAAAACTAACCAGCAGGTTAGTGATTTATCGGATAGCAAATAGTCAACTATCTTCATTTAGCTATTTAATCACTTAAACGCAGCATAAGGAATGATAAGATGACTCCCGGTACAGCTAATAATCAGATTTCACAGCCCTCAGCCAATATTGAACCTTCGTCTAAGTCAACCGAAGATTCTGCCAATGAATCAAACTGGTCAAACAGATCAGTGAAAGCGGCAAGTCTTAGTCTTGCAGGTTTCGCGGTCACTTCACTACTGAACCAGGATTCCCCCCCCGGCTCCTTTGGCCAATCGCTTTTACGGTATACGATTTCCCAGGTACCCGCCATGTTGTATCTATTGGCAACTACAAAAGTTGATCCATCATTGTTGATTAAACTTAACAGGAATCTGGAATCTTCAATATTAAAAGAAGCAGGAATTCCACAGGAAAGGGCAATTTGTGTTGTTAAATGCATAATGTGGCTAAACAAACCAGAAGACTTCCCTATTTTTGACTCCTCTGCTCTGAAAGACGCCTATGAAAAAATATATGAACAAAGTAGCAACCGCTACTACGGGATGGTGAATCATTTAGATTTAACAGGCTGGCAGTGTGATGCAAACTACATAGCAAACCCTGATTTTGTCAAAGAAGATTTACCACTTGCTGAATCTCCTCCAATAGATAGTTTAAACATTAACGATGCACTTTTTTGTATTACGACTCCCAAAAAAAATGAAGAAGGAAAAGAAGGAATTGCTCACGTATGTGTTGTACTTAAACGTTCAGAATCAGAGTTTATTATTTATGAGCCAAATGCTTCACTGCCCATAAAAACAGAAAATACCAAATCATGCATTGAAGAACTCGTCAAACTGGCTGAATTACAAAGACAAGAGTTTTTTTTATTCACTAAGGTTGTTCGGAAAAAAGAGTAATTTCGTCTTCAAAGGGGTTGAATTGTAAGCAATCGATTGGCATTACTGCCACTGATATAAAAGTCACCAATTCATTGCTCAAGCCTGAAGAATAACTACAGATATAAAAAATATTGTTATTCTTCCAGGTAATTCATCATGAGTCATGAGCGCATTGGCAACACGCCTTCCATTCCAAGCACCGATATCATTAACAAAAATGATACCGAGGCTTCTAAAGAAGAAACAGGCGTTGATCATCAGGGAAGAGAAATCAAAAGACTTGATGTTTCCAGACAGCCCCTGGATACCGATACTAAACCTGCCGAAACCGATCTACGGGACCGGGCAATATCGACAGACAGATTCCGGGGATTCAGAGACAATAAAACAACCCGGAAAACCAGAACAGCTGTGGACAATGCCATTACCCAGCTACAGCAGCAGGAAACAGTCAAGGATATCGCTACTACCCTTGATAACCTCACCGCCGTTCAGCGCGAGGCATTGTCCCAGAAGGAAGAAACACCCGTACATTGCAGAAAAATGCTTAATAGACGAGTTATTGCTGACAAACTCAGCAAATCCATTGCCAAATACCCTGAAGGGTTATTTAGAAAAAACACCTCCATATCCCAGCTCAATGCTGCCCTTAACGTCATGGATACTTCAGCTATCCCCGACGATCTGGTGAACAATCCGTTGAGCTGTGGCAACCTCTTCAAAAAAGCGATGTCAAAAGACAAAACTCTCACGATATCGTCTTTTAAAAGTGTCATGGCCACAAAAAAAGGCATCACAAAAGTTGACACGGCAGCTTTAAAAACAAAGCTTGCCAGTCTGACTGAAAAAATTACCCCGGACCAGAAAGATGCAATATCCATTAATCTTTCTGTCATCAAAAATGCATTTTATTTCGCACCTGCCACTGATGAATCCGAAGGAAAGCAACTCGTCACCAAAGATGATTTACTGGATATCTTCACAGACTCACTGTTTATATTTCCGCCGGTGAAAAAAACAAGCATAGAAAAAATGAATGCGCAAATTAATTCACAGAAAGAAGCAGGGAGAGCATTATTGAAAGCCATTTTGGAGATTACTACAGACAATGCAGGACTAGGCCCTCGTTCCTGAACTCCACCCCTGATTTTTGAAAAATTCAGTTTTTTTATTCTACAGCTTCCACTTCCGTTATGACGTAAACAGAAGTGGATGTTCCCAGCCAAATAACAACGGATCAGTGAGTATCCAACGGCTGAAAGGATTTAACCAACTCATCCAGCGCTTTCATCTGAGCCAGGAATGGTTCCAGCATGGATAAACGCAAAGCCGAAGGACCATCACAGCGGGCGTTGTCAGGATCCGGGTGAGACTCCAGGAACAGTCCTGCCAGACCAACCGCCATACCGGCGCGGGCCAGTTCAGTCACCTGGTGGCGGCGACCACCGGAAGCGGCCCCCATTGGGTCACGGCACTGCAACGAGTGAGTCACATCGAAGATAACCGGCGCACCGCCGCTCACCTGTTTCATGGTATGGAAACCCAGCATATCAACCACCAGGTTGTCATAGCCAAAGTTCACCCCACGCTCACAGAGAATCAAACGGTCATTACCCGCTTCACGGAATTTATCCGTAATATTCCCCATCTGACCAGGGCTGAGAAACTGCGGCTTCTTGATGTTGATGACCGCACCGGTTTTTGCCATGGCTTCCACCAGGTCAGTCTGGCGAGCTAAAAATGCAGGCAACTGAATCACATCCACCACTTCCGCCACAGACTGGCACTGATGGGGTTCATGAACATCGGTAATCACCGGAAAGCCGAAGGTCGCTTTCAGTTCCTGAAAAATTCTCAACCCTTCATCAATGCCCGGACCACGGTAGGAGGCGATTGACGAACGGTTAGCCTTATCAAAAGAAGCCTTGAAGATATAAGGAATACCGAGTTTTTCAGTAACCCGTACATACGCTTCTGCCACTTTCATGGCCAGGTCTCTTGATTCCAGTACGTTCATCCCGGCAAACAGGACAAACGGCAGGTCATTGGCGACCTGAATGCCATTAACATCAACAATTTTGCTTTTCACAAACGTTCCTTCAGGCTTTCCAGAAAAGAGCCTGCAGACGCAGGCATCACCGATTGGCTTCAGTTGGCACCGTGCCTGTAAGCCAACGCGGCATTAATAAAGGCAGAAAACAGACCATGGCCATCACGGGGCGTTGAGGTAAATTCCGGGTGGAACTGACAGGCGACAAACCATGGATGGTCAGGAATCTCAACGATTTCTACCAGGCTACTCTCCTGGCACTCGGCGTCTGAACGACCGGCAATCACCAGGCCAGCGTCTGCCAGTGTCTTGACGTAATGGTTATTCACTTCATAACGGTGACGGTGACGCTCGGTAATCACATCCCGGCCATAGGCTTCACGAGAGAGTGTACCGGCAACCAGGTTACAGTTCTGGGCACCCAGACGCATGGTTCCACCCAGATCAGAGCCCTCGTCACGCTTTTCAACCAGACCGTCAGCATCAATCCACTCAGTAATCAGACCAATCACCGGATGGGCAGTCTGACGGTCAAATTCAGAACTGTTCGCCCCTTCCAGGCCGGCAACATGGCGGGCATACTCAATAACAGCCACCTGCATGCCAAGACAGATACCCAGGAAAGGAATCCTGTTCTCACGGGCATAGCGTACGGTCTCGATCTTGCCTTCAACACCGCGGTGACCAAAACCACCGGGCACCAGAATGGCAGACACACCTTCCAGGGCGCAAAGCCCCTCCTGCTCAATGGTTTCCGAGTCGATATAACGAATATTGACCCTGGTACGGGTTTTCAGGCCGGCATGCTTGATCGCCTCAATCAGCGACTTATAGGCATCCAGCAGTTCCATGTACTTGCCGACCATGGCGATAGTGATCTCTTCGGAGTAGTTAAACTCACGATCCACCACATCGTCCCATTCAGAAAGGTCCGCTGCCTGACAGCCCAGGTTGAAACGATCCACAATGATCTGATCCAGACCCTGCCCATGCAGCATCCGGGGAATTTTGTAAATACTGTCCGCATCTTCCAGGGAGATAACCGCGCGCTCTTCAACGTTGGTAAACAGCGAGATCTTGCGGCGGGCCGAGGCATCGATGTATTGCTCACTGCGGCAGACCAGGATATCCGGCTGAAGACCGATGGAACGCAGCTCTTTAACCGAATGCTGGGTCGGCTTGGTTTTGGTCTCACCGGCGGTTTTGATGTAAGGCACCAGCGTCAGGTGCATCAGCATGGCTCGCTGGGAACCCAGCTCTACCTTCAACTGACGAATGGCTTCCAGGAATGGCTGGGATTCGATATCACCAACAGTTCCCCCCACTTCCACCAGGGCGATATCTGCATCACCGGCACCGCTGACCACCCGGCGCTTGATCTCATCAGTGATGTGCGGAATAACCTGTACAGTACCACCCAGATAGTCGCCACGACGCTCTTTACGCAGTACGTCCTGGTAAATACGGCCAGAGGTAAAGTTATTACCCTGCTTCATGGTGGTACGGATAAAACGCTCGTAATGCCCCAGGTCCAGGTCAGTCTCTGCACCATCTTCGGTAACGAAAACCTCACCATGCTGGAAGGGACTCATGGTACCCGGATCAACGTTGATGTAAGGATCCAACTTGAGCATCGTCACCTTGAGACCACGTGCCTCAAGAATGGCGGCGAGAGATGCCGATGCGATGCCTTTGCCTAACGAGGAAACAACACCGCCGGTGACGAAAATATAACGCGTCATGCTTACCTGCTGTGAATCAAATTAAAAGCGGGGTGAAAAAGAGAGTCTCAAGATGGGATATCAGGATACCAAAACTGACGGTAAACGTAAAACCGTTATCCGGCCAATTGTTGGATAATCGGTTATCAAAACCCCTCGGTTTTCCGAAAGGGAGCCAGGTTATCTGACGCTTTTCCAGCTTAGGAAAATATCCTCGACATCGGCTGAGAGGTGATCAACACAGCGCTCATCGACACAGCTCTCATCAACACAGTGCCAAAGCCCGGGAGCGGCTACCATTTGGTCACCATCAAACACCAAAGGCAGAAATTCTCTCAGCCAGGGTGGCACTTTATAATCCTGAAACCATTTTTTCAGTGTCTTTCGGCCTTGTCGTCCGACAATGGCAAACTTTTCATCCCCTGAAATATGGCAACGGCGTTTCAACAGTAACGGTTTTTGTGGCAATCGGATGGCTCTGCCATTTTGCGCCTGGTCACAACTGCAGATCAGGGACCGGTCCCCCAACACCACTATTGGCTCTTTCTGCCAGTTCCATATCATCGGCTCAAATGCCGGCAAGTTCTCTTCTTCGTCCAGCACCACCAGCATTTGCTGGTAGCGCGTCAGGGTAAAGCGAGATGAAACTTTCAGCAGAGGCTCGGCGTCGA
Source organism: Endozoicomonas sp. SESOKO1 (assembly GCF_024606265.1). Taxonomy (GTDB): domain Bacteria; phylum Pseudomonadota; class Gammaproteobacteria; order Pseudomonadales; family Endozoicomonadaceae; genus Endozoicomonas. The sequence goes on along the minus strand of NZ_JAHHPP010000415.1, from coordinate 2,082 downwards.
TGCGAGCCTCAACCACTTGAGCAAAGATATGTTCAAGGATTTCTCTTGAAGGGGATTGTATTCCCTGCAGTTTCAACCACTGGCGAACCACTCGTCGCCGGGAGCTGGCATCGAGGGATTTCAGCGAAGCTATGTTAATCAGCGGCTGCTGGTCAAGTAGCCATTGGGGGCGATACTCAACACAGTATTTCAACTGATCGGCCGTTTGCTGCTGCACGGTCTGATTGATCTGACCCACTTCCCGCACAAATTCAACCAATCGTTCAGACGCACCCGGCCAGCGCTCTTCCACCATGGGAATCAGTCGCTGACGAAGAAAGTTACGGGAAAAGCGTTCATCCGTATTACTGTCATCATCAATAAACTGAAGACCATTGACCCGGGCGTAATTTTCAATAGCCAATCTCGGCACATTCAGTAAGGGCCGTAGCAACAGCCCATTACCCAGGGACCTTTTTTCAGGAATTCCCTGAATACCATCAGCGCCGGTCCCCCTGAATAACCTGAGCAGGATCGTCTCAGCCTGATCATCACGATGATGTCCCTGGAGCAGACAGCCTCCCTTCTTTAAAGCATTCTCAAATACCCGGTATCGGGCATCCCTGGCGGCCTGCTCCAAGCCATACCCTTCATTCTCCAGACAAATTCTGGCTATCGTCAGAGGCACCTGCCACTGTGCACATATGGACTGGCAGTGTTCAGCCCACTGATCAGCGTAGCGGCTCAAACCATGGTGAATATGAACGGCGTGCACATCAGAGATACCTCCCTGGTCACGCAGGCAGGCCAGCAAATGGAGTAAAACGGTAGAGTCAACACCACCACTGAATGCAACCATTAATGGGCATGGTAACTCAAGACTTGAACATAGTTGATCAAGTACCCACTCAGGACTGAGTGGGTGACAGGAATCGACCCCTGCACTCGGTTTTGAGGCCGTTTTTACCATCGTTTTAGAAATCGTTTTAGGAATCAAAGCGCCCCAAAATCCCTGATTTTCTGGTAACGATTTTCCAGCAGGGTATTGCTGTCCAGTGCCGAAAGGATATTCAGCTGGGCCACCAGCGTTGTTTTCAAACTGGCAGCCGCGGCTTCAGGATCACGGTGCGCACCACCCAATGGTTCTTCCACCAGGGTATCCACCAGACCCAGCTCTTTTAAACGACCGGCAGTTACCCCCATGGCTTCTGCGGCGGTAGAAGCGTACTCGGCTTTTTTCCAGAGAATGGAGGCACAGCCTTCAGGAGAAATAACGGAGTAGGTTGAATACCCCATCATCACCAGATGATCACAAACCCCAATGGCCAGGGCGCCACCGGAACCACCTTCACCGATCACCGTAGAAATCACTGGCACTTTCAGGCGCGACATCACCGCCAGGTTGTAGGCAATCGCCTCACTCTGGCCACGTTCCTCGGCACCAATACCGGGGTATGCTCCCGGCGTATCAATAAAGGTCAGGACAGGCATATTGAAACGCTCTGCCATTTCCATCAGGCGACAGGCTTTGCGGTAACCTTCCGGTTTTGGCATACCGAAATTCCGGCGGACTTTCTCTTCGATCTCACGCCCCTTCTGATGACCGATCACCATGACCGGCCGCCCCTCCAGTCGAGCCATACCACCAACAATGGAAGCGTCATCGGCAAAATGGCGATCCCCATGGAGTTCATCAAACTCGGTAAAAATATGGCGAATGTAGTCCAGCGTATAAGGCCTTCTGGGATGCCTGGCCAGCTGGGCCACCTGCCAGGGAGAAAGGTTGCTGAAAATGGCATCCGTCAGACTACGACACTTATCCTGCAGTGTGGCAATCTCTTCTGTAATATTCAGTTCTGCATCACTGCTGACCAGCCGAAGTTCTTCTATCTTGGCTTCCAGTTCTGCAATAGGCTGTTCAAAATCCAGGTAATTCGGGTTCATGAAATCCACTTATCATGGCCGGAGAGTAAATAGAGACCAAAATACGTAAACACCGCCGGAAAGTCGAGTTAAAAAGCGTAATCACCTGTAAACAAACCCTCAGTACTGCAGCCCTCAAAAGTTGTCTGGAAATAACTTCCCTATTTTCATTGCCTGACT
>NZ_JAHHPP010000414.1 GCF_024606265.1 Endozoicomonas sp. SESOKO1 | reverse complement strand
TTGCGGCTTAACGCCCGTTGTTTTTGTGCCAGACGTTTCAGCGAGAGCTTTAGCTTCTGATTGGCAGCGAAGGTTTTACCATTTGAGCAAACCGCCAAATCCCTGATGCCAAAGTCAACACCAACCGATTCCTCCTCTTGATCTTTTGGGTCGTAGTCTTGAGTATCAATCAATATTGAAGCAAAGTATTTACCCGCCCGTTTACTGATCGTGACCTGGCAAGCTGTGCCAGTGAATCTCAGCGCTTCACGCATTTTGATTCTGGTATTGAGTTTTTCTATGCGCAGAGTTCTGCCGTGAACATCAAACTTGGGTTTTTCACGCAAGGAAAAGCTGTCGTTTAACCCGCGTTTTTTAAATCTTGGATATCCTGCTTTATTGCCGTTTTTCACCCGGCAAAAAAAATGGGTAAATGCATTATGAAGGTCATCGACGGTATTACGTGTTACACGTTGACTGACTTCTGCATACCAGGGAAATTCAATTCGAAGTTCCTGGTATTTTTCATGGGCAGCCTGCTTCGACCACCTGACCCCTTCCTGACTAAAGTGAGCCAGCAACTGGTTGAAGGCATGGCGCCGGGAACCGCAGGCACGATCCAGATAATCTGCCTGTTGCGCGGTTGGTCGCAATTCAATCTTGTGTGCCAGCAACATCTTTCAGGGTTTCCAGCATTTTTTTGTGCTTCTTGCTTCGGCTGCCGTACAGTCTTGCACTAAAAACGGTAATGATTTCCAGTACATCATTGGCAAGTTCTTCCGGTTGGCCGGCCCCTTCGAATGAGGGTTGGTCGCCTTTATGTATGATAACGATCTCAATGCCCTGTATCTCACAGAGAGAAAACACCAGCTCTGCACCAAACCTGAGTAACCTGTCTTTATGGGTTAACACCAGTCTTGTAATCTGGCGTTTCATAATCAACTCAAGTAACTGGTTGAGTCCTTTCTTCCTGTAATTCATGCCTGAGCCAAGGTCACGAATAACTTGCGTTCGCCAACCTTTGGCAGCGCAGTATGTTTCCAGCAGCTCTTGCTGCCGGTCAAGATCTGTCCTTTGGTCATGGCTGGATACACGGCAGTAGCAAAGTGTCGGGACGGACTCATTACTGAGACCCATCAACTCGGATACGTCATAGTATCGAGTCCCCCCCTTGGTTTTTCTGGCGGGCAGTAACTCGCCTGTACTTTCCCACCGTCTGAGTGTGGAGTGGTCAGTGCCCAATAAGCAAGCAGCTTCACCAATCTTGACTAATCTCTTATCCATAACCACAGATGATGGTAGATAATCATAGATTATTCAAAACTGTTTAAAGCCCTGCTCAGGAACAGTCACACCGGCAGTAGCCATTGGAGACCTGGCGTCTGAGTTCTTTTGAACCACCACGATCAAAAAGTCAGCAGAGGAAAAAAGCGCTGCTTTGTGATCCAGGCGGTTTAATCATCGGGCCTGATTCGGCCAAACCACCATTCCACTATAAACCACTCTTTTTATTTCCCTCATCAATAAAACCGATAACACTCTGAAGCTCTGCTATGCTGATCATGCAGTCAGTACACCGCTTATTATATAGAACAGCCATCGCCTGAATCTCAGGCTGACAATCAGCACTCATTCTTCCAAAAATTTCTAACACGAGTGTGTTATGGCTGTCTAACTAAAAATGGTTTCACACAAGGCTTTGTACCACAACAAAAGACAGGTAGCTGTATGTCGCTAGAAACAAGAGTTGAGATGCTGGAGAAGCAACACCAGTCCCTCTACAACACAATTCACGGACTGGTGAAAGCGATGGCGGATATCAAACACATCGCACTGAAAAACCAGCATGAGATCATTGGCGTCAAGGTCAATATGTCAGGTATTCAGGCAGAGGTTACCGGTGTTAAAGAGGATGTCTCCGAACTGGCCCAGGCCACACTGTCCGGTTTTGAGCGCACCAGTGAGTTAATGAATAATACCCGGAAAATCCTGGATGACATCAGCGAACATCTGGACACCATTAATGCCCGGCTGGATGAAACCAACAAACTGGTCGATGGCACCCATGAACGGGTTGATGAAACCTATGAACGATTAAACGAGACGAATGAACGCCTCGGTGAGAACAGTGAACGTCTTGATGAAGCCAATGAACGGCTGGATGAAAACAATGAACGACTCGGCAGCACCAATGAATGGCTCGGTGGCATCAATCAACGCCTTGAAGGGGTGGAGAGTCAGGTAAAAGAGGTTCGAAAAGATATCCTCACCCTGGGGCAGATGATCAGGCATCGTCTGCCAGAGAAGTAATGTTCAACGTCCCTTCCGGTTGAAACGGCTGGCAGGTACCGTAAGGCCTGCAGTCCTGAGGCATTGTCCTTTGATTACTTCCCTTTTTTACCACAGAGGCCCAGAGTGCGCAGAGAAAGAAGAAAGGCTTTTTCCCTGTGTCCTCTGCGTCTCCGTGGTGAACATAAAACTGAACCTGTTTTCGCCCCAGAAGAGGAAGAAACGCTTTTCCTCTGCGCCCTCTGCGCCTCTGTGGTAAACATAACAGGGAACTTTTTTCGGGAAGATTCCTAACCTAAAACCTCGGTGTCCTGATTTTAGCCACCAGGGACTCCAGATAGTTCACCATGTCCGGGAACAGGGATTCACAGATGGCCTGATGTTTTTCTGTTTCTGTCTTTTGCAGAACAGTCTTCATCATATTGTGCAGCTCATTCTTATCCTGATCACTGAACGAGTAATGATGATCAGGCTCGTGGTGAATAAAGTCGACCATTTCTGTCAGTCCATAACTGAGTGCCTCAAGGACAATATCCCGGTCAATATCTCCCGACTCAAGCAATCCGGTTAACAGCTGCTTCAACTGGCTTATATCTTTATCAATATCGGAAGGATTGCTGTTACCGGGTCCGGCTTCTGAATTTATGCAGTTGTCTTTGATAAACTGCTTGAGTTCCCTTTCTTTAACGGTATCGGTTTCTGATACCTTAAGATCATCCTCTTTAAGATCAGGTTTCTCCCGAAGCAGTGAAAAATATTTTTCCCGAAAATAATCATCATAATCCATGATTAACAATCGCCTCTGTCAGCAGCTGCCAATAATCCGATTATACATGTAGCTCCCCGGCTTCAGGTTTATGGACTGGCAAGGACACTGAACGATCTTTCAATAACGCCTGATACAACGTCAAAACATCGCGGTATTCAGCGTCTGACTGACCTGAGAGCGAACTGATAAATGGACTGGTGACCACTTTGGACAGCATGCCGTCCGGGTCCCGGTGCAAACAGTAATAAGCGACTTTGCCCCAGACTGTTTTTGGTGTGGCATCAATTGACCGGCTTAAATTCAGCCTGAACCGGTTCAATGGATGGACGGAAATTTGATGATCATGGGCGTAATGATCAAGACAACTGATTGATTCCGATTCAGATGCCAGTTCCCTGATAGCCTGCTCATAGGCCATCAGCTGCTCTTCTGAACCATCGGTGGCTTTCGATCTTCCGGAAAGATAAGAAATCCCACTCAAAACAGTGATCATCAGCTCATTAATGACATTGGCTATCAGGATACTCTGAATTTTTCCCGGTTTAACGCCATCGGCAAACAGATGATTGGTCATCACCTGAACGCCCAGGGCAGCGCCTCTGTAGATAACTAATCGAAAGAGGACAAAAAAAAGCCATGCCTTTGCCGGAGACACGCCTTTGACAATAAGCCTGGACTGTACGGCAGCCCCCAAACCAAGCACAAAAGTCTGGGCTAAAAGCAGGTCAGTAAACAGCTTGCGAGGGTTACTTTTTTCAGTACTGCCGGTTACCAGATACTCACCTCCGGCAATGGAGGCACTAATGATAAGCATCGACAGAATCTGACTGCCAAAAACATCCATCACACACATTTTGGTGCTGACGCAGCGTTTCTCAGCGGGGTTTTCAATAAACTGGCTACTGATTCCCAGGGCATTTTTCGTGGTCTGAAAGCCGAAAAAGCTGATCAGACTGAGAAAGGTACCGGCATATTTGAACCGCTCCAATAAGGGGTTATCCGACGGGGTTCCGAGAACACTGGTGTTGGGGAAGCCCAGAGCCGTCTGTATGGCGGCAGCAAGTTCATCCCCTCCCAGAAACGATCCTGAACCGATACAGATAGCAACAAGGGTGTGCAAAAATGTTCTAAGGTCGAACTCCGGATTTTTCGATGCATGGCCCAGGACGCCACCAACACTTCTGAACAACCTTCTGAAAGCTTCCGGCTGGCTGTTCCACTGTTCAAAGTCGTGTTCAAACAGCGCTGTGGGAATGGCGGCGCTATTGGCAAAAACCGCATTGTGTGTGCCATAACGGCCATCATCATGGCTGGCACGTTCCAGATGGGTCACGCCGGGAATGATAAATTCTTTTACCTGCAGTGTTGAATCAACCACCTGATGGCTGGCAGTCCCGGAACCGGCTGACTTTGATTCCGTCAGTTGATAGTCCATAATCCGCTGCTCTCCGAAATCAAGGATGCAGTGAATTTCCCCAGCCTCACTTTCCTCACCAATGACCCAGAAACCATCCTTCGCGGTTTCATAAGCATCACTTGACGTGTTTTTCATATTGACCATGATGGTTTGATCATTTCTGCAGATAAAGCAACCCGGTTTTGGCTTATTCAGGGAACAGGTAATCGTCAATACTTCAGGGCTATTATCAACGCCTGAATGGTCGCCTTTTGATTGAACAGTAAAACTGACAGGGCCTTCTTTTAATTTTTCAGCCATGCTTTCAACCCTGCTTCCCGGCCACTGTTTCATGTCCATTCCGCGCAGGGTATCTTTCTGTCTGAGTTCGACTGCGATTTGATGGGGCAGTTTACCAGCAAACTTCTGAAATAAAGGCTCAACTCCATCTGAATGTTCAATGGATGTTAATGAAATAGCATCATTTTTTAATTGAGTGTTTTTTAACTGAGTTTGCTGCAACTGAGTTCTAAGGTTCAAAAAAGACCCTGATTCGATCATACCGATAACATCTCAATTTATTTTTAAAGATTAAGAACAGTGAAAAGGCATTTCAGAAATGACATTTTTTGAAATCAACAACACCTGGAAGCGAAATTGGTTAGCATGGAAAATAGCTATAACAATCAAAAGCTCAAGTTTTTTTGTATAAAACGTTGCTCCTGACTTACGTTTTGCAGACTGCCCGGGAAGAATCTGACGTTCGCCAGCAATGGCTCGATCAGCTTCCGGAACTGGTCGAGTCCAGACAGGCTGACAAGGATAAAAGAAAAGCTGGAGACAATGAAGCAGGATGTAACCCAACAGACATTAAAAACCCCACTCAAAGGTGGGGCTGATGGGTTAGCTTCGAGCAATAAGCTTAAAAGTCATAACTTAAGCTGACACCCCAGTTACGGCCGGGCTGGGTTTTGCGGTCAATGCCCTGATCGCTGGTAACTGGAGTGCCGGTAACATCCTGGTACAGCCAGTATTTTTCGTCCAGGGCGTTGAACAGACCACCACGAACCATCATGTTTTCCATGGGCTGATAGTAAGCCGTCAGATCCACTACGGTATAGGCTGGGGCATCCACATTGTCTTTATGCTCTTCAGACCAATCGCTCCCGGTTTTACCGGAAACGTGGGTGACATCCAGTGCACCACCCCAGATTTCACTGGGCGCGTCATAACCAATACCAACGACAGTGGTTAACGGTGCTACTGTATCCAGGCTGCCTCCATTATCGCCATTCTCACCTTCGACATAGGCAATGGACATGCGGGAGTACATACCGGTTGGTGCATCAAATGCTTCGTCAAGATATAGCATACCACTAAGTTCTGCACCGTAAATTTCTGCTGAACCCACGTTAACTTTAGTGTGCGTAGTTACCTCAGTAACCAGATTTTTTTCCTTATCAGTGTCTATAAAGTTCGTGTAGTCATTGTAGAAACCGACCAGCTCAAAATTACCCAGATGATTCTGGCCACGCAGACCTATTTCATAGGAATTACTTTCTTCCGGCTTGAGGTCTGGGTTTGGGTTCAAAATAATTTTTTCGTTAGGCTTATCTTTGAAGTAATAAAGATCCTGCAGTGTTGGTGCCTTAAAGCCTTGGCTGAACTGGACAAACGAACTTATATTATCGTTCCAATGGAAGACAGCACCCAATTTGCCAGTAATTGCATCACTGCTGGCATCAGGCTTACCACTGCTGCTATCAGGCTCAGCCTTGAATGAATCGTAACGCACTCCTCCAGTGACAATCAGGGCATCATCCATAAAAAATGCCTGATCCTGGACAAAAATCCCCCATTTGGTGGAATCAGCTGCAGGGATTTCCGGCTCGGCTGGTTTTGCAATTGGTTTTTCTGCGGTGTCAGAATAATGCAATTCAAAACTGTCTTTCATCGCTGAAAGGCCATAACTCAGCTGGTGTACAGATGATGCAAAGAGCAGCTCCTTATCTAACTGCACATCAAACTGATAACTTATATCCTTACCGACACGCTGACGGTTACGATTGCCATACTTTTCAGTATGATCCTTGGTATTATGCTCACTATCAATTTCCTGCCAGCTAGCCTGCCAGTGCAATGAGTCAAATGCAGTATTTCCGGCCAGCCATTCATGCTCAATACCCACCCGCTTTCGGGTATCTTCATCGACGCCAAAATTATTGGTGTAGGTGAAGCCCGGCATCATCTCATAACCTTCGTTACTCAGTATCCTTCCTTCGCCATCTCGCTCGAAAAACTCACCTGTCAAACCAACCCGATGATCGTCATTGAATTGGTAGAAAACCTTACCCAGAATATTGTTCTGGTTATAGTCATAAGGGTCAGCCGCACCACGGTCACGGCCATTAATATCGGCCCCATCTCCATGAGTGCTGGTTTCTTTGCCATCGGTATGGGTATAAATCAGCAATGTTTCCCAATTGCCTGCGCGCCTGGCTAACGACAGGGTCTGCTTAAAACTCTGGTCGGCACTGGTATAGCCGGTCTTGAAGCCAGCGTAGGAGTCGTCACCCGATGGAGCCAGAAGATCCTCAGGATTTTTGGTCCGCATGAGAACTGCTCCACCGAGTGCATCACTACCATAGAGGCTGGAAGCGGGTCCTTTATTGATTTCGATGGCTGCCAGTGTATCGGTTTCATACATATTCTGGTTAAAGCGCATCTGATCAGCACCCGGATTATAAGACACAGGCTGCTCAACGCCATCAACCATCACTTTAACACGGCTCTTATCCATGCCACGGATGTTAAAGCCATTCAAACCAAAACGACCATTACCGGCAACACTGACTCCAGGCACATACTTCACAGCATCCTGAATATCGCTGGCAAGGTTGGCATCCATCTCGTCAGCAGAAACGGAGGCAACAGAAGAGGAGACATCTTCAATGCTCTGTTCTGTCCGCGTAGCGGAGACAACAACCTTATTAAGTAGCGTGGCTCTTCCTTTTTCGGATAAGGTGTTTTCAGCCAGAACCGGGGAGGTTTGAGCAAGAGAAACGGTCGCCGCCATCACAGCCAACGCCAGTGTATTTTTTGAAAACTTCATTAATTTCAATCTGTACCAGTGTGGGCTTTGACAGCCACCAATGTTGCACTCTGACAGTCGACAATGACCGCCTGCTACTTCTGATTCTCCTGCTGAAAAAATAAGCAATGAGAATAAATAACGGCGGTATAATAATTATAAAAACTATCAAATGCAAATCATTATCATTTAGTTTGATACATGAGCAGAGCTCAGAACATGTATCGCAGGTCCAGGCGATAGCTGCGCCCCGGTTGATACAGTTCCTGCCAGGCAACACGGTAGTATTTATCTGCAGCGTTCTTAATGGTGAAGTCTGCTTTCAGCCCTTTCAAGCTTCCGGCTGCTGGCTCATAACTGGCATAAAAGTCCACCAGGTCATAGCCTTCATACTGGTCAACGGTATTGTCCGGATCGACCCTGTTCTGGTCATTAACATGGGTGTATCGAGTCCCGACTTTTACATCGCCCTGTAAAGCCAGGTAGGCCAGGTCAGCGACAATTTTATCCGCCGGAATATTACCCAGCGCCTCTCCTGACTGCTTATCCTCTCCCCTGGTCTGACCATAAGAAAGTCCGGTCTCAATATTTTGAATGCGATACTCCCCTGCTATCTCAAAGCCTTTAAGCTCAGCTTCTTCCACGTTTTCCCAGCTGGTTTTTGTTGGAGGTCCGAAGCTGCCAAAGGCCGGGGCATACGTGAACTGATTAATAAAGTTATCCACATCATTGTGGAAAATATTGGCATTCAGTGTGAGTTCATCCTCCCCAAGTAGTTCGGCAAACGCCATGCGGGCAGAAAGCTCTTTATTTTTTGCTTCTTCCGGTTGCAAATCAGGATTCGGAACAAAGACATTTTTGAGCGGACCCATGGCAAAATGCGTACCCGTGGAAAACATCTCCTCCATACCCGGCGCACGAAACGCCTCATTATAACTTGCTGTCAGAGTGAGCCACTCATTCGCAGACCAGATAACCCCCACTGAAGGAGAAAATGCCTGATCCGTTTGTTTCTTGTTGGTTACATCCGGGTTTGACCGATTATCTTCTGCCGAAAAATGGTCATAGCGAACACCGGCTTGCAGCGTCCAGTCCCGGGCAAGGGGTACACTTCCCTGAAGAAAACTGCCCATGGTTGCAGACTGTCCATCCAGCCCTTCAGGTCTGGAGTCAGGAGTGCTCCCTGTGGTGTCTCGAACGGTAGTGATCTTGTTCTGGTAAGCATCCAGGCCATAAACCAGCTCAATACTGTTGACGATGGAAAGGTTAGTCAGGGCCAGGCCATGGGTTTTATAGCGCGTATTGTCTTTCTGACCTTTGGTAATGCGATCTTCCTGGTAACGGGTGTCGTTATAAAATAGCTGTAACTTACCGTTAATCAATTCACTTTCAGGGTCAAACAACCAGGCAGCGGACAGGTTTGAACTCTTTGAGTCTCTTTCCACCAGCGGTGAAGAAGTTCCCTCTATTGTCGCAGGATTACTCGGTACCAATCCGTTATACAGCAAGTGCTGGGCCTTGAATTCAAGACGACTATCGTTGTTTACATTCCAACCCAGTTTAGCCATACCTCCCTGCTCTCTGGACCCGGAGTTTGCCAGATCCTGGCCGTTACCCAACTCATAGTTTTCACCATCGTTGTAGTAACCATTCAGCAGCCAGTCAACATCCCCCTGCATGCCATACACAGCACCACTGGTTAATGAACGGCGGTTATTACTGTGGTAACCCTGGGATACATAGCCACCAAGATGTTGACCATCTTCTAAAAGATCCTGGGCATCTTTTGTGTTCTGAACGACAACCCCCCCAATAGCCCCTGACCCCCACAAACTGCTTGATGGACCTTTAACAATTTCAACCGATTGTAATAACTCAGGGTCAGCAAAATAGGTTCCACGGTGACCATTTGAGAAATCCTGTCGTGCACCATCCACAACCTGAAGTACGCGAGTGCCCCCAAGCCCCCGGATATTGACGCCCTGGGCACTGCCCCTTGGGCCACCAGTTACCGATACGTTTGGCAGGTATTCCATCAATTCCGGCACTGATGACGCCTGTTGCTGTTCAATCCCTGCCTGATCAATTACGTCGATACTCTGGACGACATCAGCATGATTCTTTTCCGTCCTGGTTGCGGTGACTGTTACCTGGTTCAATAAAACGGGTTTTGATTGAGCTTTATTTTCCTTCTCTGCCAGTGCTTCAGCAAAGGCAACCGGAGTGGCAGCAAGAGAAACGGTAGCGGCCATCACCGCCAGGGCCAGCGTGCTTTTCGGGAACGTCATTGTTTTTTCTGTACCAGTGTTGGTGTTATTGCCAGTTGGGTTACAACCCTGTCTGTTACTTTTGTTTTTACGCTTCGGTAATGAGGGCTACGAAGCAGTAGCGGACGCATCATATTACCTATTTACACTTAATGCAAATCATTATCATTTAGATAAACATTTGGTAATAAAGAGATAAAAGGAACTTCACTTTCAGGGAGTAGCGCGGTAACAGCCAGCGTCACAGGCCTGCGACACTGCGACTATCTTTTACATTCATTTTTACCCAGGATGGGGCCTAAGCGGCGGGATAAACCATGACGGTTTCTGGCAAACAGTTCGTAGCCAAAATCCGCAACACAGGCAACGCCTGGCCAGCGTAAAGGGGCTATCAGACACCCCATGCCGACTGCCTCCCAGGCAGCCAGCGTAGCATCCACGCCTTTCACCACACGACCATCGGCAAGCTTCGCGTGAATAACCCGGTCAAGCTCTGTTAGGTCAAATTCCGGATATTTTTCCGGAAAATCCTCCTGTCTAATATCAACCAGCTTGAGCAGGCCTTTTTTATTCTTTTTAGCCAGATGATCCACTTCACGCATGCACAGAGCGCATCCGCCATCGTAGAACAACGTAACAGGCAGTGAAATTTCTTCTCTTTTTAGCACCATAACCGTGATCACCGAACATGAATGAATTTTTATGACCAGAAGGTCTTAAACAGACTTTTTTTTAGCAATCTTACGGCTCAGATAGTGCTCCAGATCAAACAATCAGTGGATATTACTAATTAGCACAATCAATGCGAATTATTATCATTAAGGTTATTGAACACATTTTATGCTTCGAGTAACCTACGCTCCTGTTA
>NZ_JAHHPP010000413.1 GCF_024606265.1 Endozoicomonas sp. SESOKO1 | reverse complement strand
CCGATATCACCGAAATAAAAAGAACTATGCAGCAAGCCACATAACGCTTGGTTCAGGTGCGCCGCCGCAGGCGGGGTCACCTGAAACCACTTGTTAGAAGGATTTTCTCAGAAAGTTTAGTTGCGGCCTCATGTTTTATGAGCAGTGCTTCTTCTAAGAGTACAGTCTTATTTGTTTCAGTTTCTATATCCCACTCGTTAACAACTATATCTGTGGCCATTAGATTTACGGGAAAATAATCAATAAATTCTTCTAACTCTGAAAAATATTCAGGTATTAATTTTTCGGGTGATACATCACCTCTTGGATAGTAGTCAATATCAATAAACTTTAAGTTATCAATGTCAATGTTAGAAATTGAACTCTCTATTTCATTTAAAATTGATTCTACCTGCTCGCTTTTGGATAATTTTTGATAATCAATATTCCTTTTTTTCAAGCTATTAATGCTACCTAAATTTTCACTACTACTTATCTCGCTGTAATGAAGTGACTTGAATGGATTTAATGAAGTCCACTTCTCATTCAAATATAGGCTTGGTGAAAACTTTACCTGATAAATTATTTTTGTGTCAGGGTGATAGATGTAACCAATTTTTCTATCAAAAAAAGCAGTATGTGATATGAGTAAAAGTATTACCATTGCACCGAGAATAATTGAAATATAAATACAAAATTTATTTTCATATTCTATTTTATCCATACTTTTATTATCCTTTTTTAGTATGTTGTAAATTGCTTGGCGATCCTTCTAACAGTCGTTTACACGAATCAGTTTCGCATAACATACTGTAGATTTGCTATACGTACCAGCCGATACCCACATACAGCCCGGCTTGTACGGCGTTCTGCATTTTTAAAGCTATATCTTCTGATTCGCATTTTGTAATTCGCATATTTTTCGGTCAAACAATCTGTATGATTACAGATTGTTTTATTTTCATTCAAAACAACAGGTTAACCATTCAGTTGATTTTCTGCATATACGAACTAACTTTTACTGTATAAAAAAACAGTATAAGGCAGAACTTATATGAGATTACAAGAACGCTTTCAAATTGCCATTCGCTCTGCCGGTTACTCTCTGTCTACCGAGCGAAGCTACTGGGATTGGATTAAACGCTTTATAAGATTTCATAAAATGCGGCATCCCGATTTATTAACGGGTGATGATGTCCGTGATTTTCTCACCCACCTGGTAATGAAAAAGCACGTTGCGGTCAGTACTCAGCAGCAAGCATTGAGCGCCCTGGTCTTTTTGTACAAACAAGTGCTCGGGCGCGACAGTTTAACGATCAATGACTGGCTAAAAGCA
>NZ_JAHHPP010000412.1 GCF_024606265.1 Endozoicomonas sp. SESOKO1 | reverse complement strand
TAAAGCCAGGTCTCCGGCATAGACCTTCCCCTCTGACAAAGGCTTGTTACTCAATAAGGAGGTTTGGTATCTGTACTCATCGCCCAGCACCCGATAAGCTGAGATGGCAGTAATGGCTTTTACCGTGCTGGCTGGTAGCAGGTTAAAGCTACTATTCCGGTCAAACAGCACTTTCCCGGTTTCAGCTTCAATGACTTTAATGGAATGAATATGTCCGGGTGGTAATGTGGAGATCAGTCGGTCAAGGTCATCATCGATGGACGCAAAACCCTGGTTAATTCCAAAAGCAATAAAAGAAATAGACAGCCATTTTTTCCAGACGTTCATAAAAAAGCTCTGCAGTCTCTGACCACACTAAAATCACTATGCAATTTATAAATTCTCAGATCAACACACTGGTCTCAAGGCCGACAATCCTTTTTAATGAGAGTACTATAGGATCTGTTGACGTTTCCCTGCGAACTCAGCGGGACGCGTAGTATGGCTCAGAAAAGCGTCATGTGCTCGAAAGACTTGTGCAGGACGCATTTATTCTTCGCCAGGCAAGTATGACATAGCATATGGTGTTTTTCTGAAACATCTGAACAGCGCACCGGGACACCCACATGACGCTGTTGCGTCATGTTGAAATCCCCTTCAGGGTATCCCCGCAAAGCCGTGCCAGGCCCCGGGAGCACCCTGATGAGCTGAACACGTAATGAAATATCAACAGACCCCGGGTTCTGTAAAAGAAGATCTTCGACCACCTTTTTATAACAAAAGCTTCACTCAACTCTCATGGTGTAAGCATTTTGCGGGAAATGGCAAGACTTGTGAAAAAACTCAAACTAACAGCGAATCAACTCATCGCCAGGCAGCCAGTGAAGGATTTGGGTTTCAAGTCCACAGAAGAGCTGGAAAGTTACGTCGGTATCCTGGGTCAGGAGCGAGCCACCAGTGCGATTCAGTTTGGTGTCGCCATGCACCGCTCGGGCTACAACATTTATGTCATGGGCGAGTCCGGTACTGGCCGGATGTCCTATCTTCGTAAATACCTGGAAACAGAAGCCAAGAGACAGAGTTCCTCTGATGACTGGGCCTACGTTAATAACTTTGATAACCCCCGTGAACCCAAAGCCCTGAAGTTGCCTGCTGGTCTGGGCAATGACCTGCAGAAGGACTTCGAGAGTTTTATTGACAAGCTTCTGATGACTTTTCCGGCGGCGTTTGAAAACCCCACGTATCAACAAAAGAAAAGTGCCATCGAGCGTAGCTTTAATAAGCGTTATGACCAGGCCATTGATCAAATCGAACAGGAAGCCCTGAAACGGGATATCGCCTTATACCGGGATACCGGTGCATTGAGCTTCACACCGATGTCCGCCGGTAAAGCGATGGATGAAACCGAGTTCGCTCAATTGCCGGATAAAAAGCGGGAAAAGTTCAACAACGACATCAGTGAACTGGAAACCAGGCTCAATGAGTCTCTGGTTGAACTGCCCCAGTGGAAACGGGAATCCAACGAAAAGCTGCAGGACCTGAATCAGGATACCATTGATCAGGCCCTGGCTCCGCTTATGAAGCCCATGCTGAAAAAATACAGCAAAGAGCAGAATATTCTGGATTACCTGGAAGCCGTCAAACAGCATCTTCACCGAACGGTGATTGAATACCTGGTTGATGAACGGGCAATGGAGTCCAAAGAAGATGCCAGCAAACGATCTGCACTGGAGGAACTCTACTCTCCCAACCTGGTGGTTGGTCATAAGAATGATGCTGCGGCACCGGTTATCTATGAGTCTCATCCCAACTACAAGAACCTCTTTGGCCGCATAGAATACGCCAGTGAGATGGGAGCCCTGGTCACCAACTTCCGTCAGATCTGCCCCGGCTCACTGCATCAGGCCAATGGGGGTTATCTATTGCTGGAAGCCAACAAGCTTCTGGAAGAGCCCTTCGTCTGGGAAGCCCTGAAACGAGCCCTGAAAGAGCGGCAGTTGAAAATTGAATCCCCCTACTCCGAGATGGGTTTGATGAACACCATCACCCTCACCCCGGAAATTATTCCACTGCACGTCAAGGTGATTCTGGTTGGATCGCGGGATATTTATTACATCCTTCAGCAGCTTGACCCGGATTTCCACGAAATGTTCCGGGTACTGGTGGACTTTGATGACCAGCTGCCACGCTCTCCTGAAACCATTCAGGCATTTGCCCAACTGCTGAAAAACCGGGCGGACGATGAAAACTATCCACCACTGTCTGCCTCGGCCGTTGCCCGGATGATCGAACAGAGCTCCAGGATGACCGAAAACCAGACTCAGCTGTCGGCAAAAATCGGTGAGCTTTTCGATCTGCTGGCCGAGGCTGACTTTATCCGACGAACCGGCAATGGCCGCAAAATCAACCACGAGCACATTGACCGGGCACTGGATGCCAAGGCCGAGCGTACTGGCCGGGTCAGTCAGCAGATCCTGAATGATATGCTGGAAGGCAGCATTCTGATTGATACTGACGGTGAGCAGATTGGTAAGATCAATGGTTTGACCGTGCTCTCTGTGGGCGATGCCTGTTTTGGCTCCCCCGCCCGTATCACCGCAGCGGTTTATCCTGGCAGCCAGGGTATTGTGGATATTGAGCGGGAGGTAGCCCTGGGTCAGGCCATTCACTCCAAAGGGGTTATGATCCTGACCGGTTATCTGGGTAGCCGTTATGCGCAAAAGTTCCCCCTGGCGATTTCTGCCAGTCTGGCGATGGAACAATCCTACGGCTATATCGATGGTGACAGTGCCTCCATGGCAGAGCTCTGCTGCCTGCTGTCGGCGCTGACCCAAACCCCGATCAAGCAGTGCTTTGCGGTCACCGGCTCCATGAACCAGCACGGTGAAGTCCAGGCCATTGGTGGTGTTAACGAGAAGATCGAAGGCTTCTTTGATCTCTGTAATGCCAGGGGCCTGACCGGTGAGCAGGGTGTAATTATCCCGCAGGCAAACGTACGCAACCTGATGCTGCACAGCAAGGTAGTGGATGCCGTCAAAGCCAAGAAGTTCAATGTTTATGCCGTTTCTCATGTTGAAGAGGCGCTTGAGCTGCTGACCGGCCATCGTCCCGGCGTCATGAACAGCAAAGGCAATTATCCAAAAGGCTCCATCAACCAGAAAGTCCTGGAACGCCTGAAAGAGATCGCCGAGCTGACCAAAGAGAACCACAGTTAAGAGAACGGATGCACTGAAAGCCAGACAACTGTCTGGCTTTTTTATGTAAAGATTAATTGATTCTCACCGGCATTATTCAGGATGCATCATGGCAAGCAGTACTTTGATCAAGTCCTTCCTCTCGATCTCGTCATCACTCACATTCTGGATTGTCGATAACCACTCGTTCACCCTTAGCTCAAACTGGACACGGTAAGGATGGGTATTCAATTGCGCCTGCAGATTCTCAGTGAGTACCAGAAGGTGCTGGCAGTCTTTTTGCAGCAGGTCAGGCGGACAATCCGTTTTTTCAGGTTTACCTTCCGAGTTCAGGGCGATAAACCGCCGGGCATTATTCAGGGTAACCAGAGCACATGTAAGCAAGCCATAGATACGCTCTTCGGGGTTTTTGGGGGTGTTAAAAAGCAGGGTCTGGGGTAAATCGAATACCGCCCCTTTTTGTAGTTGCGCAGTCAACAGATCAAGGTTATCAACCAGGTATCCCAGCGTATTGTTCAGTAATCCGGTTTCTTCAGCAAACGACAAGCCGCTGTCCAGTTCAACATCAGGCGCTTTAACGGCCAATGTATTTTCATCGGTCAGCCCGGGATCAACCGTGACGCTAAGCCCTACTGCCTTGGTACACAAATCACCGTAGTTAAGATGGACATTGTAGGCTTTTGGCCGTTCATATCCCGGGATTGCCCAGATGATGATGCTTTGGGGAATGTCTTCATCACTGCCACTGCCGACGTTGAGCGCCTGCAACCTTTCCATGAGTCTTCTGGCAGAGGCTTCTGTCGTGCATTTAATGTCAATATCAATAAACAATGAGCAGCGGTTCTGTAAAAAACGTGCGCATGAACCGGTAATCAGGATGGCTGGATCGGCATAAGAACCGTTGATTTTCTGAATGATCCCCAGTGTTTTCAGCGTCAACGCATTTAACCGTGGGACCGGACTGTCGGAAAAACCCGACCCGGCTGTTTTTGCCGCTTGTTTTGCCGCTTTTTCTGACAAGGGTTCAGATAAGGGCCTCAGGGCTTCGGCCACACTGGCAGTGACGGCCCCGGTGCCGGACGCAGGCTGACGGGAGGCTGCGTATCCCTGGGCACAATCACTGTCCCACCTTGAGGGAAGGGCACTTTGCAGGTTGTAGAGGATATTTTCAATTATGCTGGCTTCACAGCTGCATTGTTCAAACCAGAAGGCCAACGCATGGCGCAGTTTGGTCCCTTCAGGAAAAAGCTGAAGGCACTCCATCACCTGATCCTTATGAATATGCCGTCCATTTACAGACTGTCTGGTGATATGGCAGTGTGACAGGAAGAAGAAAAGCATGCGTAAATTCTGAAATGAGCTTCTCAGCAGGTTAATGGATTGCAATACCTGTTCTGCTGGCACTTTCTGACCATTAATTGGCAGCTCATGGTACATGGCCGTGAATTTCAAAAGACATTGCAGCCGATGCTGCTCATCATCCCTGGTTGACACGTTGTTCAGGATTTGCCAGGCCGTCTGAAGTATCTCCCGGGCCTCATCGGTTTCATCGTAATGCTGGGGCTGTTTCAATCGTTGAATCAGATACCTGGCCTGCCTTGAAGAGTGATCCCCGGGTAACTCATTAAATGCTGCCAATACTTTCTGGTTATCCAGATAGCGGCCATTCAATTCTCTGGCATTCAATGCCAGCTGGGCATAAAAAATAGCCCTTTCGAGCAACCAGCCACCGCGCTCATAATCCCTGACTACGTCCTCCGGCGTGACCTGCTGGTCGTTCAACAGCAGCCCCTTCAGGCAACACTGTTCCTTGAAACGCGCTATCCCCAGCCTGCCCTCCGGACTGTCCGGAAAACTCCTGACCACCGCATCCGGTGTAACCTGCTGATGATTCAGCGCCAACCCATTCAGGCAGCATTGTTCCGTGAAACGCGCTCTCCCCAGTTTGCCGTCCGGACTGTCCGGAAAATCATTGACCACGGCAAGCGGAGTGACCTTCTGGCCATTCAACCGCAGCCCCTTCAGGCAACATTGTTCTTTAAAGCGTGCCAGTTCCAGTGCTGCCCTGGCTGCCAGATAGCCCTGAGCCACCGCATCCGGGGTGACCTGCCGGCCATTCACCAGCATGCCCCTCAGGCAACATTCCGCCTTGAAGCGCGCTATCCCCAGTTTGCCTTCCAGGGTATCCGGAAAATCATTAATCACCTCGGCCGGTGCGACCAGCTGGCCATTCAGCTCCAGTCCCATCAGGCAACAATCGGCTTTAAAACGCGCCAGTTCCAGTGGTGCCCTGACCGACTGATAACCCTCAACCACCATATCCGGTGTGACCGGCTGGCCATTCAACGCCAGGCCCTTCAGGCAACATTGCTCCTTGAAGCGCACCATCTCCAGGGTTGCCCTGGCTGACTGAAAACCCTTCACCACCGCATCCGTGGTGACTGGCCGCCCTTTCAGCCGCAGCCCCCTCAGGCAACATTCCGCCATGAATCGCGACAGCCCCAGTTTGCCCTCCGGACTATCCGGGAACCCCATTGCCACCGCATCCGTTTTCACCGGCTGGCCATTCAGCGCCAGCCCCCTCAGGCAACACTGTTCCCTGAAGCGTGCTATCCCCAGTTTGCCTTCCGGACTGTCCGGGAAACTGTTAACCACCGCATCCGCTGTTACCGGCTCGCCATTCAGCGCCAGGCCCTTCAGGCAACATTGCTCCTTGAAGCGTGCCAGCTCCAGTGTTGCCCTGAGCGCCCGATAACTCCCGGCGACCATCTCTGGCGTCACCGGCAGGCCATTTAACGGTAGCCCCTTCAGACAACATTCCGCCAGGAAGCGCGCTATCCCCAGTTTGCCATCCGGCCTATTCGGAAAATCCCTGACCACCGCATCCGGGGTAAGCTGCTGGCCATTCAACGTTAGCCTCCTGAGGCAACATTCTGCCTGGAAGCGCGCCAGCTCCAGTATTGCCC
>NZ_JAHHPP010000411.1 GCF_024606265.1 Endozoicomonas sp. SESOKO1 | reverse complement strand
TACCTGCCGATAGCTATTTCAATACCATTAACCAGGTGGCCATGGCCTGTCTGGCATTGGCCAGCCTGCCGGGTTGTGGGGCCCAGACAGCGCAAGACCGCCATCCTGAACCCAGTAAAGAATCGCCCGGCACTGCTGCCTCAACCTCGCAACCAACCAGTTCTGCAACGCCAACACCAACGCCAACACCAACGCCAACACCAACGCAATCAAGCTCTCAGCTGGCCAGCTCAATGGCTTCTTCGTCGGCTCCGACAATTTCAGAATTGACCAGCTCTGCAACGCCATCATCAGTGCTATTAAGCTCACAGCGGGAAAGTACAATTATTTCGTCGTCTACTTCGTCGTCGGATTCGACAATTTCACAATTAACCAGCTCTGCAACGCCAACAGCAACGCTATCAAGCTCACGGCTGGTCCGTGCACCGGCTTCATCGCCAACGCTAACCACCTCAGAATTGCCGGGTTCAGCGGTTTCGCTCGCGACTTCCTCAATATCACAACCGGCCAGTTCGGTAACCACTCCGCCGGGCTGCAGGGGTGAGCCGATTCCGGTTCAGAGCAGTGATGACCTGGCCAGAATCGGGAAGGAGCAAGGCTATCTACCCAATTGTAACTACACACAGACCGCTGATTTTGATGCTGGCGACCACTCGCCCATCTCGGACTTCACCGGTCAGTACCGCGGTAACGGCAAGCGCATTGGCAACTTGAACGACTGCCTCTTCTCGGAGGTGCAAGACAAGGGAATAGTGCGTGACGTGGTGGTTAAAAATGCCCGTATAGAGATCAATGATCAGGAATTTACCGGTTGTAAGGGGGTTATTGCCTGTAAAAGCAGCGGTCACTCGCTGTTGAAAAATAACACCGTGGAAGATTCTCACGTCAAGTTGGTAAGAGGCGGAGAGGGTGTGAAGCTGGGAATGCTGGCGGGGGAGATCAGTGACCACGCAAAACTGGAAGATAACCAGGTCAGGAACTCGACAATGAGTGCAGACGCAAGTCTTTTCGCACGTGTAGGAATATTAAACGGAGAAGCCAGAGGAGCCGCCTCCCTGGAGAGCAACTCGATTGACGGTTGCCGAATCACAGCAGGTCACAATAGCACTGATGCTGAGATGTTCACTGGCCTGATGGCTGGGCAAATACTCAATGGAGTTACTGTCAGAAACTCAAGACTCACCAATAACCAGCTGGCAGACAACACGGCAAATATCCATGCAGGTGGTATCGCAGGGTTTGCGCAAGGCGCAACAATAGAGGGTACCCATGCCATCAATAACACCCTGCTTGCGCACATGGATGACGCACATGGCCTAATTATTGCAATAGTTGTTGGCGAAGCGCTGAAGTGCCGTATTAGCGATACCACCGCTACCAATAACTACCTCAGGTCCAAAGGGCGTCCAAGCATCGATTCTCTAAAAATTAATGGAGCCTATACGGGCATCGTAACCGCAGATTGTTATTTAAGCACGATCAAAAATACTCTGGCCGAACATTCTCAATTGTACTCCAGAGGTCAGGCAGGTGTTGCCACTGCCCATGTCTCATCTGGTTGCGAGATCCATAACACCACTGCCAGAAATATGATCATTGAAGCCAGCCCCATAGCCGATGGAGAACATGCTGCAGCCATCGCTGCGGGCCATATTGCAAATTCCCCGAAATCCAATAAGATTAGCCAGACAACCGCTATCGGTTGTCAGATATCAGCCAACGGAACAAAAGGTTATGCCGCAGTGGGAGCTGGCCTTATAAAGGGTTCTGTAATCATCAGCGATACCACTGCCTGCAACAGTACCATCAAGGGCGATCACGTAGGCATAGCCACTGGTAGCACTGATCTTCCATCTACTCGCACCTATGCCTGTAACACCAAACTCAATACCCTGCCGGACAATTCCGGTTGCGCCGAGGCAAACTGCCTGCAGGATCCGCAGGAAAGTATTGATGTTCCCCCCACTCGACTCACCACCACAGCTGGTGGCAATCAAACAACAACTGACGTTTTGTATCCACATCCGGAAACACTGGTCAACAGCACTGCAACGAAAACAGCAACACTATCAAGCTCACGGCCGGCCAGTGCACCGGCTTCATCGCCAACGCTAACCACCTCAGAATTGTCGAGTTCAGCGGTTTCGCCCGCGACTTCCTCAATAGCACAACCGGCCAGTTCGGTAACGCTAACGCCAGTGCTATCAAGCTCACATCAGGAAAGTGCCGGCACTTCATCGTCGGCTTCGGCAATGTCAGAATCTACCGGCCTGACGCCATCATCCATGCCATCAAGTGCACTGTCTTCATCACCGGCTTCGACAGCGATGCTAACCACTGATGTTACCACCACAGCTTACAGCGGCCAGGCAACAACTGAACTTTTATCTTCACCTCTGGCTACACCGGTCAACAGCACGGCAACCCCAATTGCCACAGGCAGCCCTGATTCCCCGAACTTCCCACCGAGTGCAAAAACATCGTTCCCGGTGAGTCCGTCAAGTTCTCAGCTGACCAGCCCAATGGCTTCTTCGCCGACTCCGACAACTTCAGAATTGACCAGTTCTGCAACGCCATCGCCAGTGCTATCAAGATCAAGCTCACCACAGGAAAGGACACTCACCACTTCGTTGTCTCCCACAACTTCAGAATTGGCCAGTTCTGCAACGCTAACGTCAGTGCTATCAAGCTCACATCAGGGAAGTAGCATCACTTCATCGTCGGCTTCGGCAATATCAGAATCGACCGGTCTGACGCCATCATCCATGCCATCAAGTGCACAGTCTTCGTCACTGACTTCGACAGCGTTGCTAACCACTAAAAGTTCTGATGTTTCCACCACAGCTTACAGCGATCAGTCAACAACTGAATTTTTATCTTCACCTTTATCTTCACCGGTCAACAGCACGGCAACCCCGATTGCCACAGGCAGCCCTGATTCCCCGAACTTCACACCGAGTGCAAAAACATCGCTCCCGGTGAGTCCGTCAAGTTCACAGTTGAAAAGTACACCAATCTCGCCGTCTTCGACATTTTCACCATCAGCCAGTTCTGCAATGCCATCGTCATCGGCGTCAAGTTCTCAGCTGACCAGCCCAATGGCTTTTTCACCGTCGTTGACAGTTTCACAATCAGCCAGTTCTGCAACGCCTGCGGCAAAATTATCAAGCTCACAGGTGGAAAACGCAGTTATTTCGTCGTCATCACCGATAATCCCCGAGTTGACCAGCTCTGCAACGCCATCGTCATCACTGTCAAGTTCTCAGCTGCCCAGTTCTCCTGCTTCATCGTCAACGCAGACAACGTCAGAATCGTCGAGTTCAGCGGTTGCGCCTGCAACTTTCCCAA
>NZ_JAHHPP010000410.1 GCF_024606265.1 Endozoicomonas sp. SESOKO1 | reverse complement strand
TTGCCAAAAACTGGGCCAGGGCTTACAACTTTCCGGACATCACCTCTGGCAAAATAATAAAGACTGAAATTCCAACCAGAATGATTATTGGCAGCCCAATGATCGTGTTCAACACCCGCAGGGCTCCATTCAATGATATTCGGGTAAGAGAAGCGATTGGCTATCTGCTGGATTTTGAGTGGAGCAACCGAACGCTGTTTGAAAATGCCTATGCCCGGGCAAACAGTTACTTTCCAAATTCCCTATACGCCGCTTCAGGTATACCCTCCGCCCATGAACAGGCGCTGTTAGAACCATTTCGCACACAACTGCCTGATGCCCTGTTCCATCAGCCATTCTTATCCCCCAAAACCAGGGGTGATGGCTCAATAAGGCCCCAACAGCAAAAAGCCCTTGCACTGCTTAATGAAGCAGGATGGCAGTTCAAGGAGGGAAAGCTGGTCAACCAGAAACAGGAGCCGCTGACTTTTGAGCTGATTACCTCCAGTCATCTGGCGGACCGGCTTATTTTGCCGTTTAAAAAGAACCTGGCCAGCATCGGTATTGAACTGAAATACCGGGTCATCGACATCAGCAACTATTTACAGCGAGTGAGAAAGCTGGATTTTGATACCATTGGTAATGCCTACCCCCTGGGACTGTCACTGGGCAGCGAACTTTTCAGGTATTTCCACTCCAGTAACGCGGACATACCCGATACCCAGAACCTGGCCGGCATAAAACATCCGGTTATTGATGCGCTGCTGGAGAAAATACCCAATGCGGAGAGTCAGAAGGCGCTGGAAACCATTATTCACAGCCTTGACCGGGTTCTGCTCTGGAATCACTACGGTATTCCGCTGTGGTACTTTGGCAAAGTCAGGGTTGCCCACCAAAGCAATATCAAGCGACCGGGCGAGGTCACGGATTACCCGATGATTATTAATACCTGGTGGCAAACTGAATAAGTCTGAATTTAAAGACGATAAGGAACACCCCTAGGTACAGACCGGATTTGCAGATATACTGAAAGGTCATCAAACTTAACTATTCGCTGACAGCGTCAACCTGAGATCACTGATGGCTCTACTGGAAATACTTGAATACCCTGATCAACGGCTTCGCACGGTTGCCAAGCCGGTAGCCGAGGTCAATGACGACATCCGGCGTATTGTTGATGATATGCTGGAGACCATGTACGACGCCAAGGGTGTGGGTCTGGCGGCAACACAGGTAGACATTCATCAGCGTATCGTGGTGATGGACCTTTCTGAAGAAGGTAATGAGCCCCAGGTTCTTATCAACCCCGGCTATGAGCCTATCGGTGATGAAAAGTCCGACCTTCAGGAAGGCTGCCTGTCAGTACCCGGCTTTTATGAGCTGCTGGATCGCTACGCACAAGTAAGACTCACGGCGCTGGATCGCGATGGTAATGAGTACACACGGGATTATGACGGGCTGGCGGCTGTCTGTGTCCAGCACGAGCTGGATCATCTGGAAGGTAAACTGTTCATCGACACGCTGTCCCGCCTGAAACAGGACCGTATCAAGAAAAAGCTTGGCAAAAGAAAACACTGATGAAAAGCCTTCGAATCATCTTTGCCGGTACCCCTGAGTTTGCCAGTGCACACCTTCAGGCCATTCTGGACAGCCAACACCAGGTTATCGCCGTCTATACCCAGCCGGACAGGCCTGCAGGACGCGGTCAGAAACTGATGCCCTCACCGGTCAAATCGCTGGCTCTTGAACACAATATTCCCGTTTTTCAACCAAAGTCCCTCAGGGATGAAAACGCCCAGCAGGAACTTGCTGCTCTGGACGCCGATCTGATGGTGGTGGTTGCCTATGGGTTGATTCTGCCACAGGCGGTTCTCGATACACCCAAGCTGGGTTGTATCAATGTGCATGGCTCCATTTTGCCAAGATGGCGCGGTGCTGCACCGATTCAGCGTGCGATTGAAGCCGGTGATACTGAATCCGGTGTTACCATCATGCAGATGGACGCCGGACTGGATACCGGCGACATGTTGCTGAAAGCCTTTTGTCCCATCCACCCAACCGATACCGCATCCGATCTTCATGACCGCCTGATTGCAGTGGGTCAGCCTGCGCTCATTCAGTCGCTGGATAACCTGGCAACGGGGCATATTCATCCGGAAAAACAGGATGACAACCTGGCTAACTACGCCCATAAAATGAGTAAAGAAGAAGCACAGCTGGACTGGCAGAAATCAGCACAGGCCCTGGACCGGCAGATTCGGGCGTTCAATCCATGGCCTGTGGCGATCACCGCGTTGGATGATACGAACATCCGTGTCTGGGAAGCAATAGCCCTGGAAGAAGGCACAACCGAAGCGCCGGGAACCCTGATCAAGGCTGATAAAGATGGTCTGGATATTGCCTGCCATGAAGGCACCCTGCGCATTAAACGGCTGCAGTTGGCTGGAAGCCGTGCAATGACGGTGCAGGAGCTGCTGAACAGCAAAAAAGCGATGTTCAGCACCGGAAAACAATTCAGTTAGGCGCTTTTTTACCTGATATGGCTAAACAATCTTCTGTTCGACAGCTGGCAGCACGGGCGATCACCCGGGTAACTCTGGGCGAATCACTGAGCAGTGTACTGCCGCAGTTGCAGGAAAAACTGTCCAAAAAAGACCAGCCATTATTGGCTGAGCTTTCCTATGGCACACTCCGTTACTACCACCGGCTGGATGCCTGGCTTAAGTTCCTCACTGAAAAACCCCTGAAAGAAAAAGAACAGGATATTCATAACCTGATTCTGGT
>NZ_JAHHPP010000409.1 GCF_024606265.1 Endozoicomonas sp. SESOKO1 | reverse complement strand
GGTGAACTTGCACGCGCAGGCATCGGGGGGGGGTTTGTTAAAAGTGGAACGGTTGCCAACACCACGGCGGTGGACACCACGGTCGAAACCTCGGGTAAATATGCACACGCCGGCATCGGAGGGGGGCTGGTTGAAAGAGCAACGGTTGCCAACACCACGGCGCTTGACAGCAGGGTCAAAACCTCGAAATTACTTGCATTCGCCGGCATCGGTGGAGGGCTGGTTAACCCCGAAGGAAAGGTTGCCAACACCATGGCGGTAAACAGTACGGTCGAAACCTCGGGTGTAATTGCAGGCGCAGGCATCGGGGGGGGGGGCGGTTGAAAACGGAATGGTTGCCTGCACCACGGCGGTGGACAGCACGGTCAAAGCCTCGGGTAAATATGCATACGCCGGCATCGGGGGAGGTAAGGTTAATCGTGGAGGAAAGGTTGCCAACACCACGGCGGTGAACAGCAAGGTCGAAACCTTTGATGAACGTGGATACGCCGCCATCGGGGGCGGGCTGGTTTCCAATAGAGGAACGGTTGCCAACACCACGGCGGTGGACAGCACGGTCGAAACCTCGGGTGAACATGCATACGCCGGCATCGGAGGGGGACTGGTTGAAGGAGTAACGGTTGCCAACACCACGGCGGTGGACAGCATGGTCAAAACCTCGGGTGTACGTGCATTCGCCGGCATCGGGGGTGGGCTGGTTTCCAATGGAGGAACGGTTGCCAACACCACAGCGGTGAACAGCAAGGTCGAAACCTCGGGTAAATATGCATACGCCGGCATCGTAGGAGGGAAGGTTCATGATGGAGTAACGGTTACCAACACCATGGCAAATAATAGCTATGTCATCATGAAAAAGGATTTTGGAACTGAATCCAATGAGCAGCTTCTTTGCCAAAATGCTGACCCGCGTGTATTAACAGCCAATTGCGCTTCGGGACCTGAATCCAATGAGCAGCTTCTTTGCCAAAAACTTGACCCACGTGTGTTAACAGCCAATTGCGCTTCGGGAAATGCATTTCTGGATGCGTTGGATTTTTCGTACGGTGATGTTTGCCCGGTAAATGCCGCTCCAGTGTCAATAACTACTTCGGCGTCAACTGCCGCTACAGTGTCAACAACCGCTTCGGCGTCAACTGCCGCTACAGAGTCAACAGCTGAGGCGGCGTTAGCAGCCGCTACAGCATCAACAGCCGCTACGGTGGCGGGCATTACCATAGGTACCCTTGTGGGATTGGGGATTTTCGGCTTTACAGGCTATCAATGGATTACCGGTCACCGGGAGGGGTTGCGTGGTCAGGATCTGTTGATGAAACCACTTACCCGTGGTAAAGAACTGGCCAGCGCTGCGGTCAACTCGGTATCACAGGGTAATCAGGGAGCCATAGAAGCATGAACAGGCAGAGTGTTCCTGCGCAGGAATCAGCCCATGAAATGGGCCAGGACAGACTGACACTCCCCGCCCTGGCGGACGAGGGTTCTTGATCGCTCAAGAACGTTTCTGTTTCACAGTCCGTAGCTCA
>NZ_JAHHPP010000408.1 GCF_024606265.1 Endozoicomonas sp. SESOKO1 | reverse complement strand
GAACGGGTCTTGGAATGGCGATTGCCAGTTCAGCCGTGTCGCAACATAACGGCTCCATTGTCGCCTGTAATGCCCAGCCGGGTCTTGAGGTCACCCTTCGTTTGCCGTTAAGGAACGGGATGAGTGTCTGAGTTTGCTAACCTTCGCTGGGACCTGTCATTGGCCGAAGCCAAAGCCATGCAAACGACATTGGCCAGTCAGGTGATCCAGCGTGATGACCTGCCTGAAATCACCCGTGTTGCCGGTGTTGATGTTGGTTTTGAGGATAACGGGCAGGTTACCCGTGCAGCCATTGCGGTTCTGGCTTTTCCCGGTCTGGAACTTCTGGATTACACCATTGCCCGAGTACCGACTCAGATGCCCTATATCCCCGGGCTGCTGTCCTTTCGAGAGTGCCCGGCGATTCTGGCAGCAATTGGCCGGTTGAGGATACCGCCTGACCTGTTGCTGTGTGATGGTCAGGGAATTGCCCATCCACGGCGGTTTGGTGTTGCCTGTCATCTTGGGGTTATCACTGGACTTCCGGCTATCGGTGTTGCCAAGAGCAGGCTTTGTGGAACCAGTGATACCCTGTCAGAAGAGAAAGGTGCCAGGGTTGAACTGTGGGATCATGATGAAGTGATTGGCAGTGTGGTGCGCACCCGAAGCGCAACCCGTCCACTGTATATCAGTATTGGCCATAGAATATCGTTGAACACGGCGGTGCATTATGTCGAAGCATGTCTTACACGCTACCGGTTGCCAGAAACCACTCGGTGGGCAGATGCACTGGCTTCAAACCGGGGGCAGGCTGTTGCCAGGGCCAATCAGATCCTGGCTCGCTAATTTTTTCTGCGCCCTGACAGTGATACTCCTGGCGGGGTGTGCAGGAAATGACCGGGAGGTTTATAGCCAGCAGAGTTTTCAGCAGCTGGTCAATGATGGCTTTCTCTCACCACAGATTCGCAGCCTGGATATGCTGCCGGTTATGACGGTACAGCTCTATCTGGACACTCCCCGGATTTTTATTCAGGGGGATGGCAAGCCTCTGATGTTCCATATCAATGGACAGGTCGATGCGGATGTCTTTGGGGGGATGATCTCCGAAAAGCTGCCGGTTCAGATTACTGGCTTCACCTGGCTGAGGTACTCAAAGGAAGATGAGGCCATTTATTTTGATCAGATAGAGTATCTGGAAGCCCAGGTTGACATGGAAGTGGCTTTGTTCAAAACCATGATTGTGGACAGCTTTCAGAGGGCATTACTAAAAGAGCTTTCTGCGATGCCGTTGATCTCGCTGGTAAAAACTCCGAAGCTGGCTGCAGCCATCGAATCACTTGGTAAAAATAATGCCGGTGGGCATATTCAATTTGATACCCGGGAAGGCAGCCTGGTGATTGAAGTGGCTTCGGGCCAAAGCGAAAGCTCTGCTGGCTAGGCCTTTGCCGGTTTGGATGGAGATGGATAGTGGGTAAGCCCTAAAGGCTTGCTTCTTTTTCCAGCTTGCATCTCAATCTCTGCTATATTACCAAGGCTGACTTGCTGGGACACAACAGATTCTTGGCACTCCCCGCCCTATCGGACGAGGGTTCTTGATCGCTCAAGAACGTTTCTGTTTCACAGTCCGTAGCTCA
>NZ_JAHHPP010000407.1 GCF_024606265.1 Endozoicomonas sp. SESOKO1 | reverse complement strand
AAATAGGACTATGCATTAAATTATTGAATTTGAATGATTGAACTCTGGCTTAAGATCAACTCCTCTGGTAAAAGTTCCTCCTTTAAACACAACCCATTCAATAATCAGGCTTCTTGAACATTTTTGTGATGACCTGTAGGCGGATAGACGTCAACTACAAGCTTTTCCCTGGCATTGGTTTCACCAAACCCCTTTAACTCCTCAGAAATAACTCCTCAGAAATGAAGTCTTGTGCACCCAACATTACTGCTAAGCTGATAAAGGTCTCCAGCCTTGCAGGCGGTCCCGGTATGACCGATAGCAGAAATGCCTCCCCTGATCTGTATCCCGATGGGTGACCCGGCCGGTATCGGCGCAGAAATCATTATCAAGTCCTTATGTGACCCGGAACTTGCCGGAACCTGTCGGCCTGTCGTGGTTGGTGATGGTCGATGGCTGGAACAGGCTGTCAGCCTGTGCAGGAAAAAGGCAGGCTTTCAGCGGATCAAATATACAACGACCGACGTGCACAAGCCCGGACAAATCCACCTGCTTGACTCCCCAATCCGGAATATCGACAACATTATTTTCGGGAAAGTCTCTGCGGCATCCGGAGTGGCCGCCTACCAGTTCATTGAGCAGGCTGTTGACTATATCCAGCAGAGAGCCCAACACCAGGAACAAGGCTCAATGGTGACCCCACCCATCAATAAGCTATCTCTCAACGCGGCAGGGATTCCTCATATCGGCCATACGGAAATACTGGCATCACTGACTCACACCCATGACCCCATGACGCTCTTCCAGGTTTCAGGGCTCAGGGTTTTCTTTCTAACCCGCCACCTGTCACTCAGGCAGGCCTGTGATGCCATTGATGAAGACAGGGTTTTCAAGGGCATTGTCAAGTCATGCCGGATTCTCAAGTCGCTGGGCATACCGTCTCCAGCGCTGGCCGTGGCCGGCTTGAACCCCCACTGTGGAGAAAACGGGCTGTTTGGTGATGAGGAAATCTCTGCCATTGAGCCTGCAATCATGCGGGCCAGGCAGGAAGGATGGAATGTCACTGGTCCCATTCCTGCTGATTCCGTTTTCCATCAGGCGCTCAACGGCGCTTACGATGGCGTACTGTCCATGTACCATGACCAGGGCCATATCGCGACCAAGATGGTGGACTTTGAACGTACGGTTTCCATTACCTGTGGCCTGCCATTTCTGAGAACCTCTGTGGATCATGGCACCGCCTATGATATTGCCGGTACCGGTGAGGCCAGCGAAGTCAGCCTGACAGAAGCGATCAAGGTCGCCATACAGTATGCACAATGACGCCAACCGGCATCAGTAATCCGCCTTATGCCTGAGGATCTCACGACGTTGCTTTTTATCCGGACGGTGATCCGGTCTTGGCATGGCTCCTCGCAAGGCTTTTCGATCCGCTGCCGCCTCTTCGCGGGCCTGCAGGCTCTCAGGCGTTTCCTCATAGAGCTGTTGGGCCAGGTCTGCCTTCTGCCGCTTATCATTGAGCGCCTTAACGATAACGATGCGCTCATCCCAGCCAGCACGAAGTTTTATCACATCACCAACCCGGGGTTCTTTGCCCGGCTTGCACCGCTGACCATTCAAGTGCACTTTACCACCATCAATGGCTTCCCTGGCGATACTCCGGGTTTTATAAAAACGTGCTGCCCACAACCATTTATCAAGTCTGATCTTTTCACTATTACTCATTCGGTCACCTTGACTGCTTTTTATCGTGAAAAGGCTGCGGCCGGTCGAGATCGACATCTCGGAGGGCAGTCTTTTCAGGGCAAATAATACGCTAAGAGGCAATAAACAGTTCCCGGAAGTCCTCGATAGCGTTATAGGTTCCTGTGTCCCAGGGCCCTTTTTGACTGTCGGGATAACGGATGGCCAACAGTTCGGCAATACCATAGGTTTTTGCTGAATCAAGAATCATACCTCAATCGTTGCCAGGCATTTTATCAGTGCCATAGTGTGAATGAAATTCCGTGCTTTCAATGCCAGAAAAGTCACAACGGCCCGGTTTCCATGGTCATTTATGGATACCGGTAGCCAGTGCCCACTATAATGGCCGGATATTTCAAGCCAATACCATCAGGAAACCGAACACATTCCACAGAAACACCGGGTTACTGAAGCATGTTGACAATTAGCAGACAACCTCAGGTTTTGGGCCAACAGGGTGCGGGATATGAGCAACGATCTTGAGTCTTTAATACCCGGGTTAGTTCGCATTGCCCGGGAGGCAGGAAAACAGATTCTTGCCGTCTATCATCAGGAAGATATCGGGATAGAAACCAAGGCGGACAGGACGCCGTTAACCAGGGCTGACCTTGCGGCGAATGCTGTCATCGTTAATGAACTGACAAGTTTACCCATAAAATACCCTCTGCTTTCTGAAGAGTCGGATCATCCTTCCTGGCAGGAAAGGAAAAACTGGCAGCGTTACTGGCTGATTGACCCTCTGGATGGCACCCAGGAGTTCATCAACCGCAATGGTGAATTCTCAGTCAATATTGCCCTGATCGAGAATAACCACCCGCTCCTTGGCATCGTACATATCCCCACAACGGATACCACCTACTGGGGAGGCAAAAGCATTGGCGCCTGGAAACAGGGTAAAGATGGACTCGCTCAGGCAATCCTGCCCAGAAAGTTCGCTCCAGAGAAGGAAGTTGTCGTGCTTGGCAGCCGGAGTTATGGAACTGAAGCGGCCAGTCATTACCTTGACTGGCTGAAAACCCTTTATCCGGACCTCATCTCCAGAAAAGTAGGCAGTGCGTTGAAAAGCTGTCTGATTGCTGAGGGCCTGGCTGATATCTATCCAAGGCTCGGCCCTACTTCTGAATGGGATACCGGGGCTGTTCAGGGGGTTGTTGAAGGGGCCGGAGGTTTATTTCTCAATCCGCAGGGCCAGCGCTTCAGTTATAACAGGAAAGAAAGTCTTATTAACCCTGATTTTCTGGTGCTGGGTGATCAATCCATTCAATGGGGTGATTTCTGGCCACCGCATTCACGATAGAGCCTGACCGTACAGCCCGGCTGATACGATTAGAAGACAAAATGAATGTCATCCACTTCAACCCGGGGGAGCCTGTCGGGTGGATTATCCACCTCTCCCTTAATAACAGTGGGAGAGTTCAGCCTAACCCGCTTACCGGGTAGAACTGAATCATCAATAACCACAGTAATCTCCCCGGTTTCGCCACGAAACAGGTATATTTTCCCTTTGATTTTCTTAACAATTTCACCAGAGATCCTGACCAGTTCTTCATCCTCTGATGCGTTCAGAATCTCTTCAACACTGTGCTTGTGATACATGGGCTTTTCTGAAGTGACGCTTTCATCAAGAGCATCATCAAAAGCATCATCAAGAGCATCGTCGGGAGCAAAGCGTTTATCCTGAGAGCAGGCCGACGCAATAAATCCTGACAGGATTATTCCTATTAACCGTCCTTTAGTCATAACACTTATCTCTATTTAATCCATATATGATTATTCGGCAGTGTCGGATTATGTTGCAAAGTCCATTTAACCCTTTAAAAACAAAAGCCATTTGTTTTTCAGAATCAATCTCAAACACTGTTCATGATTATTAAACTCCGTTCAGGATAGCAAAGACTTTCCGGGCCTGTTCAACGGGAACAAACATCTGTCGATATATTGTTTAGTTTTTCACCGTGTCAGTTCACTAAAACTCATTTCAGAAAAATCATAAAACGGTTTCTGAACCGTATACTCTTTTCAAGAATATGAGGCTCCATCATGCCTGACCTTTGCATCCAGACCGCATTCAAGAACCTGTCCCCACTCGTTCTGGGCATAGCGTTAATGAATCAATGCCTTGCAGCAGAAGAGGAAGAGTGCACAAAGGTGTATGATTCGGGTCAGGCATTTTCGCTGTGTAAAACCGACACTGACGCACAGGAATTTTTCGGTGACCAGCATTTTGGCGATGATTCGATAACCTCAATCCAACTGGCTCCGGACCAGGCTCTGGAAGCCTGTGAAGCACCGGATGGGAGCGGTGTTTGCACAACCTATTACCGTTCTTCGGCCAATGTGGGCGAAGCACTGGAAGCACTGGATAACACCTTTTCCCATGCGCAGCTGATCCCATTCAATTATCACGATTTCTATATGGCATTCATGTCAGACCCTCAATATCCATGGTCATGTAAAACATCAAGGGAAACCTGTGATAACCGGGACAAGGCCTGGCGGGAAAATATGAATCACGTACAAAGCCTGAATGCACTAATGAACGACCTGGGCAAGGAGAAACTTGCTGGCGTCGTCATCAATGGTGACTTAACCGCTTTTGGTCACGACTGGCAATTCGACGCCTACTACCAGTTGTACCACAAAGAATTAAATATGAACGTCTATCCGGGCCTGGGCAACCATGATATTTCAAACAATGTTGACGACTGCTTTGTGAATAACTGCGCATCCAGAATGATGCTTTATTTGATCGACCATGTTCGTACGTTGAATGTCCGCAGTTTTGACCATCACATCACGGATACTTATTACGAATTCCCATCACTGAAAAAAAAGTACAGTAAAAGCTTTGCCTACTCCTGGGATATTGGTGATATCCATTTCGTTCAGCTCAATAATTACCCAACCTATACGGCAAAATGGGATGGCTGGAACTTTGGTAAAGCCCGAAGGGATTATTTTGATATCCAATCCGCCAGGGAGTGGCTGGCCAACGACCTGGAACAGGCCAGCAAAGAGGGTAAACATATTGTCCTGAACTACCATATCTCCGGTTTTACCGATGAGATAAAAGATATCCTGCGTCGGTATAAAGTTTCCGCTATTTTTGCCGGACACCTGCACTCTTATGTTGGCAAGATCAATTTTCATACGCTCTGGAATTTCTACGGACCAGGCAAGCACCTCCCTGTCTTTCTCGGAGGTGCAGCAGTGTTCCAGAAATACATGCTGGTTCGGTTTAAGGAAGACCGCTTTGAAGTCAGTATTGTAAAAAGTGATCAGGGTGCCAATTACAAGCTAGTGCACGAAGGTGAGTATCCTCTTTATTAGTAAAATCATGTCAAAAATCAGGGATTGGGAACTTTCTGGAAGTTTGGAATTCTAAAGCTCGATATTAATTCAGTCTGTTCATTTTATAGATTTCAACTTGCTGATTGACAAACTGAAAACTGCAGCCACCTGATAATAATTTTTCAAACAGGATGCTGTTTGAATGCAGGTTATTATTAATCGATATACTCTCAGTAACTCAGGGCAGAAGCTGAAACTATGAACATATCCGCAGCCAGCCAGGACTACTTCATTCCAGCCCCCTCCCAGACCAAAGAACCCAAAGGTCCGCACCGTAAAACAAAAATGGCAATGGGCTATACGCTTGATCGCCCTGCATCACTCACTCAAAGAAAACGTCACACTACCACTCAGGACCGGGATCAACTTCCACATGCTGCAAAGGTATTGAAAGCACGCGCTATTTCCAAGCCCAGGACAGCACAGACAGAAAGTCTCCATCGACAAATCTTCACCGATTTAACAGTAGGACAAGGCAAGGGAAATGAAATTTTTGGTGACTTCTGGGATGCTTTCAGCAGCATCCTGGATTCATTCAGCAACCATTACCAGGGCGGTGACAGCCCCGTAAATGAGGTACAGGTACTGGCAGAGTGGATGCCAGGCATAGATGCAGGTAGAGAAATAGCCAGTAAGCCGGTTAAAACAACAGGCAATAACAGGTTTCACAAAATGACAACCATTCATTACCTGTGGGATCAGGCAAAAAACATACTGATGCGAGGACTCAAGGATGGTGAAAAGTATTTCGCTTACGAGACCGGGTACAAAATCGAAAAAAGGTCAATAACAGCATGGGAATGTCTGGATATTTTTTTAACCCGATATATCAGCCATAAAGGATGGAAACTGTCAGCAGGATCTCTCAGGAAACAGCTGACATTATCCTTAAAAGACCCAAAGCCAACCGAAGCTGACAAGAAGAAAATAAGAATTAAACACTGTAGCCAGTTTCTCAAGCCTGAAGATATTGACAGTAAGGGCAAAGCGCTTTTTGGTCATTCACAATGGAATGAAATCACAACATTTATTACAACATCCTACAAGGATTACAAACCATCCCGACAGGAAAGCAGCACACCCGGCGTCCATGATATTTTCCTGCAGGCACTGAAAGACTTTCTACGGATAATGCCAGAAATGCCCGGTCATGATGAAGTCAATGATCTTCATCCGGAAACCGGAGCCCCTATCAGGAGAACAGTCGCAACGACTGAATTTAATATCAGTTCATTGGCTAATAAGCTGAATTCTGAGCAAACCTTTGCCACATTGATCTACCCACTGGTTCATGCCAAAAAATACCACCTGACGAAACAGGACATTGAGAAATATGAGTTTCTTCTAGCGGCGGTAATGAATTTAAAGCAGTACTATTTTATCGTTGCAGACTTCAGAAACACCCACAAAAATGAGTTTGTTAATGAAGAACTATGGAAAAATGAGCATCAATACCACAGTATTTTTCCTTTTCTGCTGGCATTTAAGCCAGGTGTAAGCTCTATACCCAGTGGCAAAGACCCAGAGATAGGAGAAGACATCGATTACCCTGCATTCACTGCCTGTTTTACGCCTTTTACACCACCGTGCCAAACCCGGAATGAAGCCTCCCAACTCCATGTTGAGCAGGAAGCTGAACGGTCCGCAAGACTATTAAAAAGAAAAAAACAGCCAGAGGTATCAGATCCTCGTTTAGAGGCATCAGATCTTCGGGAAACATTAATAGCAGAAAAAGCAGAAAGCCAAAAATCAAGAGAAAAAGCTCAGCCATTTACAAGCACTCCGACTGACAGTGAGAAACGAATCAAACAACTGGAAGAAGATCTGAAATCAGCAAGGGTAGAAATTGAAGTATCCAAAAATTTACTACTTGAAAGCAACAAAAAAATAGATGAGATAAAAAACAACTATCAAGCTGAAATCAAAACCCTGGAGAACAATATTGAAACCTTGAATAAAGAGAAAGATTTTATTTGTCATTTACTCGAAGAATCTGAAAAACACGATCTGAAATTGCTGATTAATAATTAATGGCCTGCTACAAGGCTCCCGCAATCAATCAGCAGTTCAATGTACTGCAGATGACGTCTGATGCTTCAGGGTTGCTACCACGCAGCCCATCGCTGAACGGATAAAAACCTTCCCAAAGCCAACGCTCACCCTGTCATCACGGCCCCACAACGCTCTATGAATGAACCTAACAATCATTCTGAGGTCAAACGGTGGAATTTATAATCCAAATGCGCAGGATTTTATTCTGAAAGCAACCACATCGGCCTATACCGCCCCGGAGTCTGCCTGCCAGGTTGTTCCGCAAGACGGTTCAGGCAGGGTTCCTGACCGCCGCAGAAGTACATTTAACAGTAAAAGCGTTTCAAACCCTTCGTTTTCCGGGGGTGCAACCTTCACTTCAGATATGGCCAAAGATCTTGAAGACGCCTTTTGGAAAAATAAACAGCTACAAAGACGTAAAATCACCTCCATTGATGTGATTACTGCCTATGGAAATGACAGAACGTCTCTCAGAAGTGGCTTCTTCCTGCAAAAACTGTGCTTACAGAACATCCTGCATGACAATAAAAAAGTGATCCCGGATCAAGTCATTCAGGAATTCAACAGGGAGCCAGCTCGACATAATATGTACAAATTGGCAATTGCGCGCTTCAAGGCGGAATGTTGCCTGAGGGGCCTGCCGTTGTTCGGCCAACCGGTCATTCCGGATGCGGTGGTCAGGGCTTTCCCGGA
>NZ_JAHHPP010000406.1 GCF_024606265.1 Endozoicomonas sp. SESOKO1 | reverse complement strand
TATGAAAAAGCACTGTTGGCTGCTGAAAGTGGTTTTCAGTTATCTCATCTGTACGCATGGGGTATAGAATGGAGTCTACTTCTGCAACACCACGGGAGAAGGCCTGCCCTGATGCACCAGATTCAGAAAAAGTGACATCCCGGACTGAAGAAAATTGACCAGGATTTTCCTGTAATTGAACATAAGAAATAGGACTTTGCATTAAATTATTGAGCTATTGAATTATTGAACTATAGCTTATGATCACATCCCCTTTTAAAAGTTCCTCCTCTAACACAACCCATTCAATATATGGTGTAGCCTGGCATAAGAATTTTTGATGATTAAGTGGAATTGTTATAAGTAATAGCTGCGTAAGAAGCGGGGGCTGGTAGCGCTCCCTTTTTGCCATGCTTAAGCGGGATTTTTGCGAAGCTCTTTTTTCCGCTCCCTTTCACGTTGTGCGTAAGCAGGGTCTTTGCGAAGTTTCTTCATTTGCTCCCTTACGCGCTCCCTTTCGCGCTGTGCGTAGGCAGGGTCATTATGGTAGCGCTCCCTTTGGCGCTTCCTTTCACGTAGGGTGTAAGCAGGGTCTTTGCGAAGCTTCCTCATTTGCTCCCTTACGCGCTCCCTTTCGCGCTGTGCATAAGCGGGGTCATTCTGGTAGCGCTCCTTTTTAAGAGTCTTAATGCGTTCCAGGTGAGCGGGATTACTCTTGCGGTAATTCTTATAGTACTCCCTTTGACGCTCAATGTAAGCGGGATCTTTGCGAAGCTCTTTTTGGTACTCCCTTTGGCGCTGTGCGTAAGCAGGATCATTCTGGTAGCGCTCCTTTTGACGAATCTTTTTGCGTTCTACGTAAGCGGGATTATTCTTGCAATAATTCCTATAGTACTCCCTTTGACGTTCAACGTAAGCGGGATCTTTGCCAAGCTCCTTTTTGCGCTCCATTACGCGCTCCCTTTCGCGCTGTATGTTTTCGGGATCATTCTGGCAGCGCTTCCCTTGACGGGGCCTGAGGCGTTTCAGGTAATCGGGGTCACTCTGGCAGTGCTTTCCTTGACGGGGTCTGAGTCGTTTTACGTAATCGGGGTCATTCTGATAACGATTACTTTGACGTTGAATTGGTAGTGAGCAACTTTCGTCAGACTTCTGACCAGGGTTGTTATCAACAACCGATGAGTTTTGCGGGGATGATTGACCTAAACCCAAAATTGACTGGATCGAAAACCGTTCATTTTCAGGAATATAGGCAGGAGCAGGGTTATCATTCTGTGCTTCTGTCCTGACCGGTAAATGAAGTGGATGATCTTTTATGGCATGGTTGACAACGATGACTACCGACCTTTTTTTAAAACGGGAATCATGAAATGGATTATGAAATGGCACCGCTGGCTGATGAAGGTGGTTTTCAGTTATCTCATCTGTAGGCATGGGACATGGAACAGAGTCTGCTTCTGCAACACCACGGAAGAAGGCCTGCCCTGACGCACCAGATTCGGAAATAGTGACATCCTGGACTGAAGAGAGTCGACCAGAATCTGCTTGTAATTGAACATAAGAAATAGAGCTATGCATTAAATTATTTAATTATTGAATAATTGAACTACAGCTTAAGATAACTTCCTCTGGTAAAAGTTCCTCCTTAACATAACCCATTCAATATGTGGTGTAACCTGGCACAAGAATTTGCAATGATTAATGGTGGAATTGTTATAAATAATAGCTGCGTAAGAAGCGGGGGCTGTTAGCATTCCCTTTTCCGCCCTGCTTAAGTGAGGTCTTTGCGAAACTCCCTGCGACGCTTACTCTGGTATTCCCTATAATATTTCCTTTCGCGCTCAACGTAAGCGGGGTCTTTGCGTAACTCCCTAAGACGCTTCCTCTGGTATTCTCTATAATACTTCCTTTCGCGCTCAACGTAAGCGGGGTCTTTGCGTAACTCTCTGCGACGCTTCATTTGGTATTCCCTGCGGTACTCTCTTTCGCGTTCAACGAAAACGGGATCTTTGCGATGCTCCTTTCTGAGTTCCCTTGTACGCTCGTTTTGACGTTGTACGTAAGCAGGGTCTTTGCGAAGCTCCTTTTTGCGCTCCCTTGCGCGTTCCCTTTGGCGCTGTGCGTATGCGGGATTATTCTGGTTGCGACTGCTTTTACGTTGAATTGGTAATGAGCAACTTTCGTCAGACTTCTGACCTCGGTTGTTATCAACTGATGGGTCTTGCAGGGATGATGGACCTAAACCCAAAATTGACTGGATCGAAAAATGTTCATTTTCAGGAATATAGGCAGGAGCAGGTTGATCCTTTTGTGCATCTGTCGTGACCGGTAAGTGAAGTGGAGGACCTTTTATGGCATGGCTGACAACGACGGCCACCGACCTTTTTTTAAAACGGGAATCATGAAATGGATTATGAAAAGGCACCGTTTGCTGATGAAAGTGGTTTTCAGCCATCTCATCAGTACGTATGTGACATGGAATAGAGTCTGCACTTGCAACACCACGGGAGAAGGCCTGCCCTGATGCGACAGATTCGGAAACAGTGACACCATGGACTGAGGACAATCGACCAGAATCTGGCTGTAATTGAATATAAGAAATTGGACTGTACATTGAATTATTGAATAATTGAACTACAGCCTAAGATCATTTCCTCTGGTAAAAGTTCCCCATTTAACTCAAACCAGTCAATATGTTGCGTAAGCGGGATAGTATAAGGGGGAATAACCGTCATATTTTGCTCAAAAGCTGGTTTCTTTATTGCCTGAAGCAGTGCCGTCCGGAATAATCGTTACCTTCGCCTGGAGTTTAATGGAGTCAGGATTTCTCATTTTTCGACTTTTTTTCCTGCCAGATGTTTGCTGTGCTTCAGGAGAAGCAGGTAGCGAAAGATCACTGTCCATCATCGGTGAGATTTCTGATGGTGATTCCTTTTCCTGCACATCCTTGAAGGCATCTTTAAGCATAGCCTGGATAACAATATCACTACTATTGATTTCAATCGTATAACGATTGCTGTTTCGGGAGATTTTGTAATCAACAGGGTTGCCACTTGCGGGTCGTGTGATTAACTGATGTCCCAGTTCCAGTAGAAATCGTTGATCATCAGCTACTTTGCGCTTATCAATGGTTAACTCAAGGGAGTGCCTTGAACGACGGCAATGGCAGCATCCAGCGGTTAATAGACAAATCAAGCCAGTGGCAAGAATAAAGGCACCGCTGAAATAAATATAGAGCTTCAGGTTTTCTTCACTTTCTTCAATTACTTTTTTCACATAGGACGATGTTTCCTGAGTATCCTCAGTGGCATTTTTGACCATGGTTTTCATTGCGAGTGCGTCGTCGGAAAAACCATCGATTGAACGGATTACGTATTGAGAAGCATTTCTTACCATGCCCTCAATGCCCTCAGCCCGGTCAGAGAAGCCATTGGTTGTCGTCATCACATGCAGTGTGGCGTTTTTCACCATTAACTCAATATCTGCCACTTGACCAGAAAAGCCGTCAGTGGTGGTCATCACATGCTGAGTTGCATTTCTAACCATGTTTTCGACATTGTCTACCCTGTCTGCGAAGCCGTCAGTAGTTGTGATTACATGGTTTGTCGCGTTTTCTACCATGCTTTCAATGGTAACAAGGCCTCGTTGAAGTTTACCAGCCAGCACTGCTGTTATATTTTGTACATAAGGACCCATTTCTGCCGCCAGTTTCTCTTCATCTACCCCAAACCAGCCTCTTTTCTGGCGGCTGTGTGATGATTGGGTCTTCGCAGATGTTGGATGTTGACTCCCATGATCAGATGGCTCAATACCCTCTCTTGCCATCGCTTTGCAGACCACTTCCGTTCGGCAGGCCATTTTTCCTGAGTCGTTGGCTAATGTTCTTAACGGTTCCGGCAGAGAACTGGCGTTAGCAGCGAACTCATCAAGTCTCTTGATATTGTCTTTGAGATCGGGTGTCGTGGCTTTTACCGCAGCATGCCGGGCTTCTGTTCTTTTATTTTTACCGCTTCCCGCTGGTATGGAGGGCAACTGATGATTTGCTGGTAAATGGGTGCTTCTGTTTGCCGGATGTTTGTTGTCTCTGAGCGTTCCTTTAACCACTTGGCGTGGGGGGAGACTTTTTTCTCTATGAGTGTGTCTTGTTGATTCGTAATGTCGGGGGGCTGTTTTTTCTCAATTTTCCTTTTTAATAGAAGTTTGTGGGTATTTCTTAATTCAAACTTTTTTTGTGTTTTTACAATATCATTTCCTGTAGATGCTGTTTTTTTTACCGGACCATTCACGAAATTATCGCTCGTGGAATTACCTTTCGCAGGAGTGGATATATTGGATAATAAAAAAAGTGAGAAGTTTGCGGTAACATTAGAGGGCATGAGATATTTTAAACTCCTTGGTAATTTTTATATACATTATTAGAACAAATGTTGAATAAATGCCTTTCAAAATCACTTTTTCATGTTTTATTTTCATCATAACCCTGGTATGAATAACCTGTTGTCAGCCAGAGGCAGGGTTGTCAGTTCATAGCACCCTGGACGAACCAACCGGTGTCATTTGTTTTTATAAGAGTTCGCCCGTTGATTATGTAATGATACCTGTGTCAGGTGTCTCTGTACCATCTTTCAAAGTCTGCTATGCTCATGGCCCGTTCAATAAAAACAGGTGGTACTTATGTCACTGGAAGCCAGGGTAAACGCTCTTGACTATGCGTTCCACGAAAACAACAAAATTCTTGAAGCGACACACGGTGTTGTCTCCCTGATTCTCAACGAACAACGTGAGAAGTTCAAAGAGATTGATGCGTTTATTGCCGAACAAAAAGCATTCAACAAAGCGGTTGTCCAGCGTTTCGAGGCGGTTGATCGCCGTTTCGACGAGGTTGATCGCCGTTTCGACAAAAGCGAAGAGCTTCTGATCCAGATCGTCAACCACCTTGCCAGCAAGTAACACGCTACCTGACAACAGCGTCAGGGGTGCTGTCGCCCCTTACGCAAAGGATGTTAGTGGCGAGTACTACATAATAAGCAGAAGATTGGAGGGAAACGCAGCGGATATCGAACAGTAATCTTCAATGGTTCTCTGGTATAAAGACGAAAATTTCAGGCCAGCTTTTGTTGTTGGACGGACTCTATACGCTCAATATCATCCTGCTCAGCCTGCTGCACCTTGAACAGATCCCATCGTTGCTGGAGGTTCAGCCAGAAGTCTGCGGACATGCCAAAAAAACGGGCAAGTCGCAGGGCTGTACTCGGGGTAAGCCCCCGTTTGCCATTGACCAGCTCATTGACCCGCTGATAAGGGACATGAATCGCTGTAGCAAGCTCTTGCTGGGTGATGTTCATTGGCAGTAGAAACTCCTCCCGCAACATTTCGCCAGGATGAGTGGGCGCCCGGTTGGTTGGAATACGCGTCATCATTTGATTTGATACCAGCCTCCGGTTAAGAGGCCGGTTAATTGTTTAATAGAATACCTTGGCAAATAAACGAGTGACGTTATCATCTGAAGTGGTTTGATAGTCCAGGCCTAATGCCCAGTCATCATTCACTACATATTCAGCACCGATGTTAAAAACATTGCTCTCATCAAATAGTTTTTCATCGTAATCCTGATATGCATAACCTGTTGTTAGCCAAAGGCCCCGCTCAAGATGGAATCGCACATCCATCGACGCAGTATAGGAGATGATCTCGGTTTTAACTTCGGCAGAACCCAGGATTACAGTCGACTCTGTTATGCCGACAGCGATGCCGGGAAGAATGTCAAGACGCTCAGTTGGCGAGATAACGAATTTACTGCCGACAAAAAAGATGTGTCCATCAAGGTCATCAACATTGACTAACTCATCATCATTCACGGAAGAGTAGGCATAACCCGCTTCAAGGATAAGCGGCAGGGCGTCAAATTCATAAGCCCCTTGAACAAACCAGCTGGTTTCATCAATGGTGAGTTCATCAATTTCAGAATTCCCAAATCCAGCCCCGACAGTGATATGGGAATAGTTGTAATTGTCCCCGGCGTTTACCAGAGCTGAAGCAGCCAGTGATGCTACGGTGGTGAGCATGAGAAGAGGCTTTTTTCTCATTCTGTTTCCTTATTGTTTGTGTTTTTGTATTAGTCTGCCTTGTATGTGCTATTCAAGCATACCTGCGAAAAGACTGATAGGCACGATATTTGAAGTGCAAATACTTATTGCAGAAGATAGGCCAGCTTATGAATTTCCAGCAGGTTAAGCCGTTAATCAAACCGTTGGTAACGTTGCATTAGCAAAATCAGTAATGCCCGGGCACGGGTCATCGCTGGCCTTCGACTTCTCATAGTCTGTTCCTTTGGTAATGCCACCCATCATTACACCTCAACCCCCAACCGCTCAATCTCCCCATGGCACCGTTGCCAGTGTGGATAATGTCTCTCCACCAAATGCCAGAATGCCGGATTATGGCTCTTTTCCACCGTATGGCACAGTTCATGGACAATGACGTAGTCCAACACTGACGGAGACAGCTCCATACAGCGGGGGTGAAACTCAAGGATATTGTCATCGGAACAACTGGCCCACCGCCCCTTGAACTTGAACAGCCGGGCCGAGACCGCCTGCAAACCCGTTGCCCGTTGCCAGTAACGAATGCGAGGCATCAGTTTCTCTTTGGCTTTATCGCGGTAAAACCCCTCAAGCACCGGTTTCAGGGCTTTGCGGGAAATGCTGTACCCCTGGGGCGACTGAATAAAGAAACGGCTGTTACTAAAGCGGATC
This sequence comes from Endozoicomonas sp. SESOKO1, assembly GCF_024606265.1. Classification (GTDB taxonomy): domain Bacteria; phylum Pseudomonadota; class Gammaproteobacteria; order Pseudomonadales; family Endozoicomonadaceae; genus Endozoicomonas. The sequence goes on along the minus strand of NZ_JAHHPP010000406.1, from coordinate 34,075 downwards.
ACCGGCTTGCTCAGTTCCGCAGCGGGTTGCACCTGGCAGTACCAGGTTTTGCCCCGGTAGAGAATCCGGCTGCCGGTGACGTACATCTCCTTGCATGGCTGGTTCACTTGCTTCAGTCGCTCCCGAATCCAGCGGGCCCGCTGGCGGATTAACTGCCGCTGTTCGGCTTCGGGAATGGCTTTGCCCCTCAACAACACCGGCCGACCACGCTCAACGGTGATGTAGTGCCGCTTCAGCCCCGGTTCGGTCTGAAAAATCCACTCGATGGTGGTTGTCCCGTAAGCAAACAGCGGCATGGTGGTGAGCGTCCTGTCAGTTGTTCAGCAATATATGTAGCAGTTCGGTGGCGTGCTGACGAGCCACGGTCATATCCCAACCGGCCAGGGTACGCAGCTGTTTGCGAATACAGGTTTGCAGCGGTTTGTGAATCTCCGTTTTCTCCTGCCATACCGGGCTGGCGATGGTCTGGCTGATTTCCTGATCGGCAAACAGCGCTTGCGTCCATACGGCGGCGGTTTCGCCGTCATCGTTCAGTTGGCTGCGCAGGTAGTCAAATACCGCCACCTCGGCCGGGGTATTGAACCCGGCCTGCTGACCGCTCGCTGCTTTCTCCCGCACCTGCTGGCAGAACAGCTCCAGTTGCAGCAAAAACGCCGCCTGCTCAATGCGGTTGGCTTTTTCGTCCGCCAGCAGTTGCTCCAGCGCCTCCTGCAATTTTCCGAAGAAGCCGGGGTTCTTGCGCATGCCCACGGCAATGGTGTGCTTAAGCTGGTTCTTCATCACCAGCGCCTGACTGCCTGCGGCCTTGAGCTTGCGCAGGCGCTCCATATCACCGGCATCCAGAATGGAGACTTCTCGCCCGATCAGGCTGCGAACCTCATCGGCAGCAATGTAATCGTCCAGCAGTTGTTGCAGCAGGGCCGACTCCAGCTGGCTCAGTGGCCCCTGATAAGCGTCATCGGGCAGGCTTTGGCGCACCGCGTCCTTGATCGCTGTCAGCACCTGAAAGAACGGTTTGTAGCGGGTACCCCGTTCATCGGGAAGCACCGTGTCGAGGCGGGCATTAAACGCCTTGAAGGTCGCAAGAAAGTCATCCACCACATCCAGTCGTACGTCCGGGTCAAGGTACTGCTCCGCATCACGCTTGAAGGGTTCTGGCTCCTGGATCGGGTCGTGCTTTTTCGGCAACAGGTCCAGCACCTTTTGCAGCGCTGCTTCGAGCTTTGGCAGCTCGCTGTTGATATCGGTCCAGATTTGCTCCGGTTGCACGTCGCCGCTGTATATTTTCAGGGCGTCGTCCAGATACTCGACGACGCCGTAATAGTCGACAATGTACCCGGCATTCTTGCCTTTGCGGGTGCGGTTCACCCGGGCGATGGCCTGTAGCAGGGTGTGTTCTTTCAGGGGTTTGTCCAGGTACAGGGTGCTGACAATGGGCGCATCCCAGCCGGTTAGCAGCATATCGGAGACGATCAGCAGACCAATATTGCAAAACCGGATGCCCTGGCCATCGGGCGCATTGCTGTCATTCTGGCTTTCATCGCCGTAGGGTTTCTTGAACAGGTTGTTGACCAGCGCGGGAATCTCATCGCTGGGTACCGCCACCGGCACCTGACCGGCATTGCGCTCTGCCTTGATGCGCTCCTCGATGGTTTGCAGCGATTTTTTATCCAGTTGGTATTGGCCAGCGGCTTCCTGCACCTGATCGGCACCGGTGCGGCTGTCGGTGATATTGCCCAGGGAGATCACCACCCGGCTTTCAAAGGTCTCCTGGCCATTAGCAGCCCGTTCGGCCATAAGCCGGTCGAGGGTGTCTTTATAACGCACCGCCATCTCCCGACCGTTGCACACCAGCAATCCCTTGAACCCCCGGGCTTTGACCGACGACAGAAAATGATTAACCAGATGCCAGGTATTGGCCTCGATACGATCACTTGCCGTGCGTCGTCTCTTCAGCAGCGCCTGTTTCAGTTGCGCCTGCCGACCTTCATCTTCCTGCCCGAAGGTGTCGGTAAAGGCGCTATCGAGCTGGGCATCGGTGGTCAGCTCGGTCATGCCCTCCTGGTATTTGATGGGCAGGGTGGCACCATCGGCCACGGCTTCGTCCAGACGGTAGGTGTCGATATAGTCCCCGGCACCGAACTCCCGCAGGGTGTCTTTGTCGTGTTTGGCAATGGGGGTGCCGGTGAAGGCGATAAATTTGGCATTGGGCAGGCTGGCCCGCATAAAAGCCGCCAGAAAGCCGTACTGACTGCGGTGCGCTTCATCCACCAACACATAGAAGTTGGGCTTGGTGGAGAGCACCAGAAAATCGACCTTTTCCCGGCTGATCTCCTGCCAGAGCGGTGGCAGCGGTGTTCCGGTGTCGTCCAGTTGGCCGAAGTTAGTGTTGCTGTCCTCACAGATAAAATAGTTGCCACCGTCTTCTACCCGGCGGATACGGGTTTGGTGGTCGGCACTGTCTTCATCCGGGTCGTGCCGGGCGGCTTTGATGGGTTTGCCATCGTGCTCCTGAAACTTCTGCACGGTACTGGTGAAAATGCTGCCGTAGTCGTTGCCCAGCATCTGCTGTAACCCCGCCACCGACGGTGCCTTGAGCGGGTGCAGGCCGATATTGGTGAAGGTATTGAAAATCTGCCGGTCCAGGTCGGTGCGGTCGGTCAATACCAGAATGCTGGGGTTATTCAGGCCAACACTTTCAGCCCGCAGGTAGCGGGCCAGATAAGCCATGGTCAGGGACTTGCCGCTGCCCTGGGTGTGCCAGACCACGCCGCCAGTGCCAGCATTACCAATCACACCGTTGCTATCAGCCTTGGTGAGCCGCGCCAGCGTCTTACGCACCGCCCGCCACTGTTGGTAACGGGGCAGCTTTTTAATGGTGCGACCGTCTTCCACTTCAAACAGCACAAACTGGCAGACCAGCTCCACAAAGCGGGTCGGCTCAAACAGCGCCCACAGCAGACGATCCTGTTCGCTGGATTCTGTGCCAAGCAATTGTCGTACAACCGCTTCTTCGGCATCGTCCAGCCGGTAGCGAAAGTAGAAGGCTTCTGGCGTGTAGATAGCACCGTAACGGGCCTGACCCCGGTTAATGGCCGCACAGACCTGGTTAAAGACAAAGTGGCGCGGGTGGCTGTGCTGGTAGGCGAGCAGCTGGTTAATGCCCTTGCTCAGTTTGATATGGCTGGCCTTGCACTCGATCATTGCCAGAGGCAGGCCGTTGATAAACAGCAGCAGGTCGGGCCGGAACTCATCGCCCTCGCTGTTGCTGCCAATGTACTGATCCACCACATGGAAGCGGTTGGCAGCAGGTTTGCCCTGGTCCATAAAGCGGACGCTATGGGCACGGCCACGGGCATCCTTGAGCTGGATATTGCTGCCATGAATCACCGACGCCCAGGCGTTCTGGTTCGCTTCCAGCAGGTTCTCCTGCCAGAATTTGCGCAGCTCCCGCAGGACGGTGGCGGTGGAGCTGTTGCCGCTCTCTTTTTGCAGCGCCGCCAGCCACGGGTTGAGGCGCAGCAACTGTTCAGCCAGCACATCCTCCAGAATGGGTGCCATATGACGGTGCGCCTGCTGGCGGCCCACCTCGGCACCGCTGAGATGGGTGTAACCGAGTTTGACCAGCCAGGCGATGGCGGGTTTTTCCACACCTTCCAGTTCCGGGTTGTCCATGGTTAGTGGTCCTGCGGGTCGGGCTGTACGCGGATTTGGCCGGTCAGGAGCTTTTGCATCAGGCCTTTTTTTAGTTGTTGGGTTTGGGCTTTTTGGGTTTGCAGGTGGTCCAGTTTGCGGTCGACGGTGTAGAGGGTGCTAGAGATCTCCTTTTGCTCCGAAATAGGTGGCAACTTTATTTTTATTCCCATGAGAGCTGCTTTGTTCAACTTCGGTTGTGCTTGACCGGTTACATAATCTTTTATCGAAATAAAATTGATCATGTACTGTAGAAATCTCAGATCGCTAGACTCAGTACTTTGCAGAATATGAGCGTGATTGTTTACCCAAAATTTTCCGGAGACATAAAGCGCTATGTCATATTTTCTTGATTTGACATTTTCGCCATCCTCCGCAACTAGCAAATAATCACCTTCAAAGATGTAGTCATCCACAAAATCAATGATGCCTTGCGCCCCATAATATGGATATTCACCCTGCCGATTCTGGCGATCTTCAGATTTAATAGGAACTCTCAGGTTATCAAAGTTTTCTGAGATGCTGCCAATTGTTGCAACCTCCCATACCACCGGAATCCGCCCCAACTCTGTTTTCTGAAAATCGGTATGCGGCTGCCACCGGCCATCAGCATCCTGGGTGCCGACACCCTGGGTAAACAGCTTCTGCATCAACCCCTTTTTCAGGGTTTGGGTGGTGGTGATCTGCTGGTCGATCAGGGCCAGCTTGCTATCGACGGACGACAGGATACGGGCGATTTTTTTTTGTTCGGGGAGTGGGGGAACAGCAACATGCCAACCACGAACAACATTGACATTCAGATTACCAACACCGCCACCAACATAAACTTCGTTGTTAGCTAATCGCTTGTAGTGAGCAGAGTTTAAAAGCTGTTTTAGAAATTCATTATGAAGTCTCGCGCCCGTTTTTATAAGCGTAAGACTTACATAAATTGAAAACTCCAGATCAGTTTCAATAATCGCTGCTTCACCAATTGAACCAACACGCGTATACAATATATCTCCCCTTTTCGGAGGATTATTGGCGTACAGCTTTGCATGATCAGAGTATGAGATGCATTTGTATTTTTCTAATCGCAACGTACCATTTTTTACGTTCTGTGCAGACAAAAATGGTACGCCTCCAGATGTGACGTAACGAGGCGTAGATGCGAGTCCACAGGTTATCAAGTCCGTGGCCTCTTTGAGTTTACTGATGCTCCAGTCTGCTGGAATAATTCCAACAGGACTTGCTTTGTACCCATCAGGTGCAGCTGTAGACATCACGCTCCCTCCACTTCGGTGGCAGTCGCAATGCTTACTAAATCCAGCTCACGCAGATATCCATCCAACTCTGCATCAACTTCTGCCAACTGCCCACTGATAACTGCCAACTGACCCAGCACCCCAGCAATATCCACCGGCACATCTGCCACCGAAGTATCGATATACCGCGCAATATTCAAGTTGTAATCATTACCAGCAATCTCACCCATCGGCACCAAACGACAATATTTCTCTTCCTCCACACCATTATGAAAAGCCGCACTGTGCGCCTCATGAATATGGTCAATATCCTGCACCCGCAAACTGTTCTGGTTCTTGCCCTCGGCAAACTCCCCGCTGGCATCAATAAAGATCACCTTGTCCTTCAGGTTGGCAGGCTTCTGCTTATTGATAACCAACACACAGGCAGGAATGCCGGTGTTATAGAACAGCGCCTCCGGCAGGCCAATCACTGCCTCAATCCGATCACCAGGCTGCTCGCTGGTGCCTTTGAGCAGCCCCTGACGAATCTTGCCCTCCTCACCGCCACGGAACAGCACGCCGTGGGGCAGTACCACCGCCATACGACCATCGTCTTTCAGGCTGGCCAGCATATGCTGGACAAAGGCCAGGTCGGCATAGCCACGGGGCGGGATGCCGTAGCCGAAGCGTCCGTAGCGGTCGTAGACTTCTTTCTTGTAGTTGGGGGCCACCTCTTTCTCTTTACCGTCTTTGCCCACTTTGGTTTTCAGGTTGACTTCCAGCGGCGTCCACCACTGTTTGGCGGAAAACGGCGGGTTGGCAATCACCCGGTCGAATACACGCACACTGTCCTGTTCCAGGTGCAGCGGCTCCACCAGGGTATTCCCCCGGCGCAGGTCGGCGTTCATATTGTGCAGGTAGAGGTTCAGCTTGCCGATGGCCCAGGTGCCCAGGTTGCGCTCCTGACCGTAGAGCGCCACGTTCGGCCGACCCATGATCTGGCCGCCGGGCAGGTCGGCCACATGGTGGGCGCTCTCCACCAACATACCGCCACTGCCAAAGGTAGGGTCGTACACCGTGTGACCGGGCTGCGGGTCCAGCAGGCGCACCAGCAGCTGCACCACCGGCTTCGGGGTATAGAACTCGCCGCCTTTTTTGCCCGCATCGTCGGCAAACTGTTTGATCAGGTATTCGTAGGCATCGCCCAGCATATCCGCCTTGTACAGGTGCTGGTTGCCCAGGTTATAACGGTTGAAATGGCGCAGCAGACGGGCCAGCAAGTCATCGCCCAGCTTGGCTTTGTCGCCAAACTGAATGGCGGTGAGCACACCTTCCAGATAGCTGTTGCGGGCTTCAATATCACCAAAGGCTTCGTCGATCACCTCGCCGATATTCTCGGTGCGCTCAATAATGTAATCCCAGCGGGCATTCAGCGGCACAAAGTAGTCACCGTCTTCTTCTTCAATCGCCATGGCCTCGGCACGGGTGCACTCTTCATCGGCCATAATGGCGGCGACCCGTTCCTCAAATACGTCGTTCAACCGCTTGAGAAAGATCAGACCGAAGATGTAATTCTTGAAGTCGGAGCTGTCGATGGAGCCACGCATGATATTGGCGGACTCCCAGAGCCAGGATTCGAGGGTTTCGAGGGTGAGTTTTTGCGACATAAAGGGTAACCGTTGGCGGGGCGGGCAAGCGGGGGGTGTTGTGAACCTGGTGCTTCTGTCGGCCCATTAGTAGTAAATGGTCGTTAGGTTACCGGAAAGGGAGTTGCAGTGGTATAGGGCAGGGGAGACTTATACAGGATATGGTGGTGCGCAGTGCATTGATGAGGGCTTACAGTTCAGATGATTATGACTGGTTAAACAGGGCAAATAAGAAGTGGCGGAGGGACAGGGAGACTATTCAAAGCAAGCCTGAAGGCCGCAAAGCCTTTGATGTAAGGGTTTAAAGCTATTGTGCGTGGTAACAAATGTGGTAACAATAAGCTATTACGAACGTACAGATAGTGGTTGTATGTCAGACAATAAACATTTGCAGCTAAAGCGCAATGTCTGGTTTATCCATAAGCGCATACCAGAACACGCCAGGCACATTACAGGAGGCTCAAAGTTCTACGTTAAGTCTTTGGGTACATCCTGCATCAAAACAGCCAGAATCAGAAGGGATATGCTTCTTGCAGAAATCCACAGGAAAATAGAAGCTTGTGAAGAGGACTCGGATAGAGCTAATTATTTATGGCGGCTGTCTATTCTTCAGAATGACCCCAACTATGAGCATGCATGGGAACGAAGCCAGATAATCATAGACCCCGACTACAGCGAACGTTTCAACGAAGCAGATATAAAAGCTGCCAATACCTTTATGTATGGCACACAATACCCTGAGTTCGGTTATTCCCTGAAAGACGCTGCAAAGCCTTACAAAGAGTTCAAAGCGCAGACCCTTAAATCTGTTAAGGACTTGGGAAAAATAGACTTAGCTGTCACTTCTCTGCTTTTTTCTATGGGTCTCAAAGATACCCCGTTGACATCAATCACACGTAAACAAGTCAAGCACTGGCTTTCACAGTTGGACGCAGCAGGCAAGACCAAGAAAAATTACCTATCTGCTTTGCGTGGTATCTGGAATTATGCAGTAGACCTTGAAGAAATACCGGAAGGTAATAACCCTTTTGATAAGCACAGTATCAGCACAAAGGACACTCAGAGCTACCAACTGTTCGCAGACCACGAACTGTCAGCCATATTCGCTGACATCATGGAACAACCAAAAGTAGAACGTAGGCTCATACCAATGATGGGGCTTGTGACAGGTTGTCGTATTGAAGAACTCTGCCAACTCAGGTCTGAGGACGTCAAAGATGAAAACGGTGTCCCTTATATTTCCATTAGAGAAGGCAAGACCAAAGCAGCGACACGGCTAGTCCCTTTACACCCTTGGATTGCTGGTGAGGTTTTACAGCAGGCAGAGAAGACCAAAGGGGACTACCTATTTCCAGCACTAAGCACACGAGAAGACGGTAAAAGGTCTGATGCTTTCTCTAAGTGGTTCGGACGGGTCAAGAAAAAGCATGGTGTAACATCCAGAGATAAAGCATTTCACAGTTTACGAGTTCATACGGCTACAGCCTTTGAGCGTGGGAACGTGCCAGAAGAGACAGCAACCTTTATCCTTGGACACGAAAGGAATATGTCAATGTCCTATGGACTGTACTCCAAGGGTAAAACAATCAGTCAGCTATACGATGCAGTACTAGCTGCTAGTTTTCCTGATTGTGTCGTTCCTGTTATGTCGGAAGCTGTATAACCCTGTCCATATAGTCCTGTCTGCCATAGGCGGGACTCAAAGGCTAATTTCTACCCGTACCCCTGTCTGCTATTCGCTGGTGGTAGGCATAAAGTCAGACCAGCTTTTACTGTAAAAAATCTGAGAGCCTACTTATTAGTAGGAGTCCCGTACCCCTTTACCCCATATGGCGGGGGGGCTTGCCTTGAGGTCAGACAAATAGCGTTACACAAATTGTGGAAAGCCCAAGTAGACCACCAGCAGCAGACCACAGAAAGTAGACCCTGATGAAAAGATGAGTACCCAAATCAGGTACGCATGGTCAGACCACCAGCAGACTTTAAGATGAGTAGCTAAATCAGCTACGCCTGACTGAGACCATAAACCATAGTGTCAACAAACGACCGTTATATGTCACCTTATGGATAGGTGTCTTTGTGGTGACAACAATATAGGCTTGACAGTTAATGTCACCTAAAGCACAATGTCACCACCTTAGATGTCACCTTGAGTTATGACACCATGATTAACTACACAATGGAACAAGCACACAGACTACAGGAACTAGCCGAGGCAATCAGGGATAAGACCTTGACACTGAAGACCAAGGCAAGCACTTCTTAAATAATTCAGCCTATGACAATAGGTAGGGTTATCAGTGGGTTAAATGGGGTCTATGAGTTAGACAGAAGGGTCTTCTACTGAGACTCCCCCGTCTTAGAGACCAAAGGGTGTTAGGTGTTACCAAGTGGTCAGCTATGAGTCTTGGCTTGAGGCTATGCTTAAAGTTCCATATCAAAACTCTTAGCCCTCCTTGTGAGGGCAGGCTTACCGTTTTACTCAGGTATTTAATCCTAACTTATAGAAGAGCCTCGCAGTCTAGCTATTTGTAATACACCATGTTTTATTGCTCGCTAGCTTTGGGTCATAAGAGAGAACAAAACGGCAGGTTTACCCCGTATAGGGTGGCTAGAAGTTGACCAGTAGAGGCGGTCAGACCACAGGTACACAGCCTGACCACAAGACTAGCTCTAGGGTAACGATAGCTACACTATCCTTGAGCCATACCCAAGAGCCATACCCAAAGTAGACCACAAGACTAGCTCTGAGCCTAGCTCAAAATCATCCGTATTAGAGCTACTGGTAACAGGGTCTCAATACTTGGCTCTAAATATAGCTTTACTATTCTGAGCTATGGCTCTAAGATAGCTACACGTTTTAGAGCTACCTGAGCTAAGCAGTATGACCAGAATCTTCGCCTATTGCCGAGTGTCCACCACAGAGCAGACCACAGCTAACCAGATATTAGCTATCAATAATGCAGGCTTTAACGTAGAGCCTCATAGAGTGGTCACAGAGACTATCTCAGGCTCAACTATGGCAATGCAAAGAGCTAACTTTAAGAAGCTTGTAGAAGACCGTATGGAGGCTGGAGACACACTCTTAGTCCTTAAGCTAGATAGACTTGGTAGAGATATGATTGATGTGTTGTCTATCTTGGAACTATTAGCAAGCAAAGAGATAGCTGTCATTAGCCTAGACCTTGGGAACATTAACCTTAACTCTCCTGCTGGTAAGCTTCAGGTGCAAGTAATGGCTGCTGTGGCTGAGTTTGAGAGAAATAGGATTAGAGAGCGTACCAAGGAGGGCTTGGAGAGAGCTAAGGCTGAAGGTAAGGCTCTAGGCAGACCTTCATTAGACCAAGAGTTACAGGATAAGGTGGTAGAGTTAAGGGCTTCTGGTCTATCTATCAGTGAGACAGGTAAGGCTTTAAATATCTCTGTCAGTAGCGTTAAGAGGCTGCAAGCAAGGGCTAAGGGTTAGCTCTAAGAATGGCTCTCAGAGGGCTTAATGTTTTGTATTGGTCTAGCGGTACACTTGAGGTCTTACCTTTGTACTGGTCTAGCGGTACATGGAGCCTTGCGTCTAAGAGTACCTGTAAGTCTGACTCACAGCTTACCTCACAGCTTACCTCACAGCTTAAACTTCCTGCTTAACTCACAGCTACCTAAATGCATCCTTTGTCTTCTATTAGGGTGACTAGCCTGTATCTACGTAGAAGTTACGGTTAACGTAAGGTGTATTAACTACATATAGTTACCTACAGTTATAGCTATAAGCGCCTACTGACTGTTACCTACTGAATACTTAGTGTTATCTATATGTCTAGCTATTAACACCTATTAGTCCTGGCTTTTGTACTCATTTATACCTATACCTGATTTAATCCTAACTTATAGACATTTATGGCTATAGGTCAGACATATAGTTACATACTTAAAGTTACCTCATAGTTCCTTAAGTATGAGTCTTGTTTAAGTCCCTATTAAAGTCTCCTCCTCTATTATTACCTTCCTAGTCCTATAACTATAAGCCTGACTATCAGCTCTCCACTACTATAGTTATATCCTCAATAGTCCTATGACTATCAGCCTTGACTATTACAGTTATTACCTCCTTAGTTATCCTCCTCCAATACTACTACTATAAGTCTGACTATCAGAGCTAATAGCTAACTCTAAGTCCTACCTACAGTCCTACTCAATGCCTGACCTCAAGTAGCCCTTACTATAAGGCTAAACTGTATGTCCAACTCAAGGCTAAACTCTAAGTCCAACTGGAAGCGATAGGACTAGGAAGGTAATAAACATCAATTAGCCTCATGGTCTCCAACTCAGGGCTAAAGCATAGGGTCTATATCCTGACTAATAGATTATTAGCAAAGAGTTTATAGCCCAATGACAAAGCAATGCACTAAATGTCTGAGCATTAAGCCCTACTCTGAGTTTCATAAGATGAAGCCAACTAGAGACGGTTATAAGAATCACTGTAAGGAATGCTGCAAGCTCTACAAAGCTCAGTATAAGGAAGTGGAAGAGAATAAGGAGAAAATAAGGAAGTATCATAAGCAGTACAATAAGGAGAATAGAGAGCGTATTTCTGATTATATGAGGGACTATATGAGGGGCTACAGGCAGAAGCAAAGAGAGAGAAAGATTGACCTTTAAGACAGACTTAAAGTTAGCCGGTATATACACTAATTGTTAAGAGCTTCTACTTAGATAAACTACAGCTATCTCCTATACATGTTTGTCTGGTCTCATTCCTGAATGCCAATTAGCCCCTCTAATATCATTACTCTGGACGTATCTCTCGTTAAACTCATCGCTGACCCTGAGCTTACCCAAGTTCGAGTCAGGGGCAGTGGTGAACACAGGGACGCACTGTTATCTGAGCTGCAAATCCTCATGGAAGATAACCCTGAAGCCCGCCTTGACCCTATTAAGGTAGTGCGAGCTACTGACAAGACCAGTGACTTCCATTCTGAGGTCTACTATCTGGTCGATGGTTTCCATAGATTCCATGCTTATAAGGCTGCTGGAGTCAACGATTACCCTGCCGAGGTTGTGGCTGAGGGTGATGAGCGTGAAGCTCGCCAGCAGGCTTTAAGCGCTAACTGCGACCACGCTCTGATGTTGGCTCTTAATGCTGCTGACCGTAAAAAGATATTAGCTATGGCTGCTGAGATTCTTACAGAGGGTCTACCTAAGCATAAGCGGCAAGTTACATACAAGCAGTTAGTCGAAGTTACAAAGATGCCTGAGAAGTTCAAGTCCTCAGTTAAACGCTTTGTAACTGCCTTTAATACTGAAGGTGACAAGGCGCAAACTGCTCTTATTGAAGAACTGCTAAAGGTTGGAGAGCTAACACAAAGGGAGATTGCTGAAGAAGCAGGGACTTCGTTAGCTACTGTGGAGCGTAAAGCAGCAACCCTCAAAAACGCAAAATGCGTAAATGAGGGTCAGCCTCAACCTTACATTGAGCAGCTATCTGCCGAGACCGACGAAGACCCTCTCGCAGAAATAGCTTCTGACTTCGCATTCGACCCTGAGTCCTTCATGTCTGAAGTAGACGCTCTGGCTGACGAAGAGTTTGAACCTAATTTCCTGCCTAATGATGAAGATAAGTACTTCGAGGTTAAACCTCTGGTCAATGTCGAAGTTGAGACCAAGAAGGCTTACAAGACAGGTGACGATAGGTACAGCTTCAAGAAAGAGGCTGACCAGATGGTCGCTGCTTTTCCTCCTGAAGTTCAAGCGGGTGCTTCTTTTGCAAGCATTAACAGAGCCTTTCAGGATTGGTCTCAACAGGATGCTGTACTCTGTTTTAGAGAGATGCAGCTCAATCTACCTGACCAACTTACAGCCAGTCTGAAGAATCTCCGCAAAATGTTATCTGCTTTGGAAGAAGCTGGTATTTCTTTACCCTAATAGGACAAGAAGGCTGACGTTAGCGAGGCATCAAGTAAGCGGGAAGTTCAATATCGGATAGGCGAACTGCTTAATGAGCTGAGGGGTCATTATGAAAGTAATAATGCTTTCGGTGATGCCGTTAGCCAACTTTTCAAAAAATTGGCTAACGAAGGGTTTAAAGTTCCAAGTAGTTCTGCGATTAAAAACCTAAGACAACTCCCTAAGTTTGGCTCCCTGACTGATTGTGAAACCGTTGGCTTCACTAATGTATACAAGCTCATGGAAGAAAAGAATGCTGTCTTCAAAGACCGTGTTCTTAAAATCCTTACTAACGAAGACAGCAAGTCTGAAAAGAAGGCTGTCATCAAGCTGAGCAAAGAACTAGCCTCTGGTCTCCCTTCTGTATTAATTCCTAACTTATAGACAGAACATAATAACAATAACAAGCTGTCTTATAGTTAGGCTTGATTACCTAACGGAACACGTTGAGGACAGACTATTACTTCTTACCTTCTCCCCCGCCAATGGTGTAGTAGTAGTCTGTCCCCTTTAACTTCCTTCATTCTAGGTTAAAGGTTTGTTGCTATCCTGCTTTGGTGTTTATTGTGGCTGTTGTTGGCCTACATAAACCCACTACCTAGACAAGTAGTTAAACTGTCTGCTTTTCCTAATGATTAACTGTCAGCTCTCCCTAGATATGACCTTCCTTCTTCCAGCGTATCAAGACTGGAGAGCTAACAATTAATCATTACTTGCACTCGTGATTAATACCAATACTGATAGTCCTCTGTGGTCTATTGGTGTTGGCTTTTATTTTTGTATTAAAACTCAATTCAAGTACCAGACTCTATTATGAATACAGAAGATAAACCTAATACTACTCCTGCTATAGTCACATTCAGACCAACAGCTAAGCAACATAAAGCTATTGTTGCCTTGGCTTCAGCTCTGACCAAGCAGCAAGGGCAAGTAATTAACAGGACTAAAACTCTAGGCTTTGCCATTGAAAAAGCTGCTGAGGTAATGGGGATTAAGCTTTGAGTGCTAATACCCTAATTTCTCACAGATTACCTAATAGACAAGTAGGAGGCGGTAAGTCTAGCCGTAAGTCTCAGACTGCTATTAACTCCAGCCTTGGCTTTAAGGTAAATGCTACAGGAGCAGCCAAACAAAGAGGGTCTATTCAAGCTGGTCAACTAGCTCAGACCCATACTCTTGATGACCCTTTGTCAGCCTTCATTAATGCAGGTACACAGATATTCAAGGGAGTAGGCGACACAATAGAAGCTAATCACATTGCAGATAAGCAAGCAGCCTCTATTAATGATGAGTTCCTGATTAAGAACCAGAAGCCCCTTTATGAGCAGGCTTTGAGCCAAGAGCTAGCCAAGCTACAGCCAGAAGAAGACACCATAGAGAAGCGTATAGCTCTGACCCATAAGCTGAGTAAGGACTACTTCAAAGGGGTCTCAGAATACAATAGAGACAGCCTAGCGGACTCTCTTAAAGCAGACACTCAGCTAGCCTTTAGCCAAGCTCAATGGCAGAAGACAGAGACCGAGAGATTAACTAGAGGCTCTTCTGTATTGGCCTTTGATGCTAAAGACCCTGAAGCTTTTAGCTCTACTGTGAGTAAGCTTACTTCCGGTGCTGCTGGTTACGCTAATAGCATGAATAAGCAGGAAGTTATCAAGGAAGCAGTGAAACTCTGGCAAGCTAACCCAAGACAATTTGGAGTCAATAGCTTCTTGATTAATGATGAAGATGTACCTGCTGATATTAAGGAGCGTGTTAGACAATCAGAGGCAGATATTAAGTCTTATGACTCACTGAATACGCTCAATGCTCTGGCCAAGAAGGGAGCAGTAGAGCAGATAGATGACCTCTCAGAAGTAGCTCTTAGAGATTTTGGTCTTACTCCCGTAAAGCTGGCAGCAATCCGAGAGGAGGCCGTTAAGCAAAGAGAGTACAAGATTGAAGAGTCTACGGCGCTCAATAGCTTCAGGGCTACGGGTAAGGCTCCAAGCAATAGCAAGCTTACCGCTACTCAGCTAAAGCAGGCTCAGAATAAGGCTTATGCTGAGGCAGATAGTAAGACCAAGCAGAGAATGATAGCTCAGGGAGTAGTACCAAGCATCAAGGAAGCCATAGAGTTTGGACTTACAGCCAAGACACAAGACGGGTCTCCAGATAAGCTAGCTATTCTCCAGTCTTACAAGGCATTCAAGCAAGTAGGCTCTATTCGTGATGGTCTCGGCTTTGCCAAGGACTATACGAGTAAGGAGACCCAATTTAATGAACTACTACTACTCGACACTCTTATAGACGTACACGGAGAGAGTAAGGGAGTAGACCAGTACATAGGGCTTAAGGGTCAAGGCTTGCCTAGCATTAAGTACAGCTCAGGCTTAGCAGAAGAGGTAAACCTTAGCGGGTCTCTGGCTAACAGTCCTGAAGTACAGGCTCAAGCAGTACAGCTATTAAAGACCTACTCTCAGCTTGGAGTACCTGAAGACAAGGCTCTTAGTATTACTGAGCAGCTTCTCAATAGTAGTTATCAGGAACTTGAAGTCTCTGATGGTGGCTACTTGGGATTTGCAAAGAGGATTACTGTAAGCAATGACGTTAAGCCCTTCTTAGATGACTTGGAGTCAAGGCTTATTGGTGATGAGACTTCAGGACAGGCTTTAGGCCGATACCTTGAGACACTGAAAGATTCTTTATCATTCGTAGATGAAGACTTTGATCTTGATGACTTCCAGATTTACCAAGACCTCAGAAACCCTAGAGGGATAGTCGTTTATGCTGAGGGTCAACCGCTAATTAGAATTACAGCCGATGCTGTAGCCCAATAACAAACAAATAAACAGGAGTAATAAATATGTCCGGTTCACAACTAATCTTTACAGGCGAAAGCCGAGACGGAATAGACCAAGATGGAGAAGAGTACACAGAGTTTGACTATGAGTATGCGCCGCTAGGCAATGTCAGCTCCTCAGCTCCTTCTATGGGTCTCCATCCAATTATTCAGCAATACCAGACAGGCGGCTTAATGTCACAAGCTCAAGCTGCTGCTATTCAGAATGGAGGCATGGACTATGAGTTCCGCAACTATGGAATGTCTGAGGCTGAAATTCAAATGACCAAAAGTAGTCTAATGGGAAAGATTACCCAAGGCTCAATAAAATTGATTTAAATTAAAGATAACCACAATAACCACAGGAAACACTAGAAGTATGGAAAGCATTACTAAAGAAGCTGAAAGCTCAATCATTGAGAACATGAGTTTTGAGCAAGCAAAGGCTATTAACTCTGCTTATTGCTCAAGCATGAGACCTCAGACAGTAACAGTACCCACTCTGATTACTGGTAATGAGGGTATCAGTACTGAGTGTAAATTACAGCACCCAGATTATTACCCTGAGTTAGACGCTGATTACACCATTAAAGGTACTGGCACCTATAACGCTCTTCAGAGTCTTAGAGAACATGTCTCAAGATTTATTAATATGGGAGACACTGAAGCAATCAGGGCAATTATTAAGACCCTTCCAGCTTGGACTAAGTTCTTAAAGGATATTCCTACAACCATTGAGAAAAGTAAGGAAGCTAAAGAGAATCTGTCTTATAACTACAGCAAGGCTCAGGGTCTCCTTGAAATGGAGCAGCAAGTAGGTCTACGGGTAGCTCAGAAGCAGAAGCAGATAGCTAGCCTTAAGTCTGAGCTGGACGTAGTAAACATGATGCTAGAGAACAATAGTTCTGAGCTTGAGGTAGAGCTTCTGGAAAACAAGAAGGCTAACCTTGAGGACAGCATTAAGGCTGCTATGAGTAACCAGACAGAGCTAACTGTAGGTTACACAGAATGAACAAAGAGACCACTAATGACCCGCTATTTACTGTAGTAGTATTTGCTGTCTGTATGTTCAATGTAGTTATGACTGCTGCTATTTCAGCAACCGCCTAAACCTAAACCTAAAGTAAGGACACAGGGCTAGCTCTGAGCTTCCTTGTGTCTGGAATAAATGAAGTATGAAAACTGAATTAATTGAGACCCTGAAAGATTTTACCAATTCAGGCTCTAAGCTGCTGCAAGAAATGACCAGTAGTAACCCTTTGACTTATGACCCTTGGTCTACTTATGAAGCTGTAAGCGATATGCAAGCTCAATTTAATATAATAATGCTTCCTGATGTCTATGAGTCTAACCGATTGGAGACACTTAAGGCTCAGGTAGTTTTAAAAGAGTTAGAGCTTGAGTGTTTGAAGGTGGTCTTGCTACAGGAGAGCTATAAGAATGAGCAGAAAGTATAAGAGTTTAAGCTTTGACTGTGCTGTGAAGAAAGACCCAAGGAATAACTCTAGGTACTGTAATATTCAAGTAGGAGCTAATGACTTTGTAGTACTTAATCATCTTACTAAGGGTGAGATTAATAGGAAGGTCAATCAGCTAATCAAGGAGTTTATTAACTCTGAAGTAGATGAGAATACCAAGCAACTAATAGTCCACTATCAGGCAGCTTAAAGTTAAATGCTGTAGTACGTAATACAACACTTAAATAGGATAGTAATAACATGAGTAAAGGCTTAGGCAAGCAGCAATTAGCCATACTGGAAGCTATGGAGTACTCAGAGTACCCACAGGTTACAGTCTATGCGCTGACTGAAGTCGTAAATAGAAGTCAGCAAGCCGTACATAGAGCTTTACAGAATCTTGTAACTAGAGGTTATGTAGTTAAGACTCAGAGGAAGCAAGAAGGTCTCTCAATAGGTGAGCCTGCAAAGAGAGTCTTTACATATACCTTAGTGTCAAGGCTTGAAGAAGAGCTTTTAGCAGACCACACAGAAGCACTCTCTATTAATGCTGGAGTTGAGAAGCATGGTTCACTTGAAGCCTACTTAGAGGTTGAAAAGGAAGAGAGATGGAAAGGTTTTAGTGCAGCACTTGGGAGGACATTTGGATAATGAAAGCACAAACAGAATTTACCTTCTTGAATGAAGACGCTAAGTCAGTACAGAAGAAGCTTAATCAATGGCGGCATGCATACCATATTAAATTACATGGTCTGACCTTTGAAGGCACTTCTATCAAGGTAATGGTAGAAAGAAACAAGATAGACCCAAGGGCTACTGTAGTCCCTCAGTTTTTTTAATTAATGAGAAGAACCTAGAATGAAAATCACCAGACTGTAGAAGTTAAACAGCATCCTGAAGACAAGCTTGGTGGTCAATTTGACCACTCAGGTCAGAAGCGTACAGTGACCCTAATCATTGAGAAGCATAAGCCAAAAGAGTTCGGAAAGCTAAAAGGGGTGAAATCCCCCCTTTTAATTCTGCAAATTTGCAGATTATCACTTTGAAAGGTAGACACTGTAGCCATACCTGAAGCCCTAATCATTGAGAAGAACCAAGAATGAAAATCACCTTTAACAATAAGACTGTAGAAGTTAAACAGCATCCTGAAGACAAAACTCTGTACTGTCTTAATGATGTCTTCAAAGCTAGTGGTGCTGCTGAGAATAAGAAACCAAGCAAGTTTACTCGCAATAAAGCACGGGACAAATTTGTCCCGTGCTTTACTAAAGGTAAAAACCTTACATACGCTAACGAAAAGACCGTCTACAAGTACGCCGCTTGGATTGATGACGACTTCTACGATGCTGTCTTTGACTGCTTCAAGGCTGCTGCTAATGGTCAATCACTTGAAGCCTCACTTATCGCCAACACTGTAGCCATACCTGAAGCCCTGATAGCTGAGACCAAGAAGGTAGAGCTGAGAATGAAGGAGCTTGTAGCTAATGCTGCTGTAAATGGTCTTATCAATATGAAAGGCCATGAGGTCTCTAACTTCTCAAAGCTGGCTCAGAGGGCTACTGCTGGTTATGCCAGTAAGGAGCTTACAGGAGGACGGTCTACCTTTATGTCTCACTTGGTAGCCTCTGACCATAAGGCAGCTTTGAGCGCATACAAGGCAACCTTAGAACTTATGGTTATGCTGATGCTTGCAGGGGTCTATGATTATCACGTTATAGCCTCAGCCTTGAAAGTAGAGACCAGTAAGAACAAAGAAGTATTTGAGCTTGCAGTAGCAGCTTAAAGAAACCTCCTATAAGTAACCCATACAAACATAAAGCCCTCCTGTAGAAAAGCCCTCAGACCGGCTTACAGGAGGGCTTTATTTTCTAAATATACAGAAATTGAACATGACTGAGAATGAGTCCTTATTAGGCTTTACGCCTACTTTTAGCCCTACTGGTGGCGATACTAATAATACCAATAGAGATACTGATGATACTAAACCCAATACCAGTAATACTAAACCAGTAGACCCTACCTCAAACACAGAGCAGCCTTTTAGCCTCTCTAACGTCTGGAAGACCAGTAAGCTAATTGATGAGGTAGAGGGAGGTTTCTTTGATAGCTCTCTGTCTCAGCTTGAAGGGGTCTATGAGGCCGATAGTAATTACCAAGTCAGACAAGACGCTAACTTAAGGCAGCTAGAGAAACACCGGCAGCAAGAAGTATTAGACCTCAATCCTACAAGTGAGAAGCAGACACAGGCTATTGTCTCCAATCTACTTAAACGACAGGAAGCAGAGAAGCAGATAGCCAAGCAGGGAGCCATGACTCAAGTAGCCGCTGCTTTTCTTGCAGACCTCAATAGTAAGGAAGACCTAGCAGTAACAGGAGGTCTAACAGCCTTGACTCTTGGCTTCGGTACTGTGGTCAAGGGTCTCTGGACTGCTGGTAAGACTGCAAGACGAATTAAGAACCTCAATAGGCTACAGCGTACAGCTAAAAGTACTGCTACTGGTCTAGCTGTAGGTGCTGCTGAAGGTACGCTTGAGGCAGGCGTAAAGCTCGCAGGCAATGACTTGTATGACCTCAGTGATAGCTTGCAGGATGTCTTATTCTCTTCTGCTACTGGTGGGGTCTTAAACGGTATTGGAGGAGCTATAAGTAAGTCTGCTGACAAGCTTGAAGTCAGAGGTAAGACTCATAGAGCCAGTACCAATAGAGAAGCAGCTAGCCTAGCTAATGAAGCTGAGGACGGTCTTGGTAATCTGTATGTCAGAGCTGTAGAAGACCTAGACGCAGAAGAAGGAGGCTGGAAGGCTTTAAAGGTACGCTTTGACTTAGGAGCTAGAGGTCAACGTCTTGATTCTGCTATAGCTAAAGACGCTTACGGCAGACTCCTTACTGATGCAGTAGACGTAGACGGTAAAGCCGACGGTGCTGATTATATCGCTATGGCTCTCAGGGATAACGTAGGGCTTACCTTTAAAGATGAGCTTGCAGAAGCCTTTAAGCTAGACAATAGCATCCTGAAGAGAGGAGAAGAGAGTAAGGCAACCTTCCTTGATGGGGTCTATAGAAAGGTAGCTACTGGTCAAGCTGGAAGTACTGAGGCTGAGCAAAGAGCCATAGACGCAACACGTAAAGCCTTAGAGGAGCTGAGAGTCAGGGCTTCTAATGCTGGAGTTGAGGGAGCAGACTTTGATGCCTTAGACAACTATGTTCCCCGTATTTGGAAAGGCGACCGTATTAAGGAGCGTATCAGGAATGGAGAGCTGACCATGAGTAGCGTTAGGTCAGCCTTAAGCAATGCGATTAGTGACGCTCAGCCAACTATTAGCAGTGAAGAGGTAGAGTCACTGGTAGACCGTATAGTCATTGGAGGAGACCTAGACCCATACGCTAAGGAGACTGTTAGTTCTGTAAGTCTCCGTGACGGTTTCCTTGCTGATGAAGACCGATATAAGAAGCGTATAACCCTTGATATGTCTGCTGTCTCCAATGATGGGAAGGTATCTATATTTGATTTGGTAGACACTAACCTTAATAACATTCTGGACAATTACACAGCCTCAGCAAGTGGACGTATAGCCCTAGCTGAGAAAGGTGTACAAGACACAGACAAGCTACTTGAGCGCATTCTTAATGAGATTAAGCAGAACCATAAGGGCAGTGACAAAGAGCTTGCCAAGAAGCTAGAAGAGGCGAGAGAAGTACACTCTGATACGGTCAACGGCATCATGGGTAGACAACAAAGAGATAGATGGTCTCAAGGTGGTCTCAATAAAGCCATGAATAGCAGCCTCTTGAAGTTCCTGAAGACCTCTATGAATTTCTCAATGTTGGACTATGCGTCTGCTGCTGCTGTCCCTGAGATAGCTGTAGCCGTTGGTCGTTTAGGTCTCTCAGGTGTGCTTAAGAATATGCCTGTAGTACGTAAGCTGACACAGCCACAACTTAAGGCCGTCATGAATGAGCTTGAGACCATTGGTCTTCACCTTGGGAACTCTAGTAATGCTCGCTACTTTGGCAAGGCTGTTAGTGATCTTGAAGCAGGAGGCAAACTAGATGCAGCTCTCAATACTGCCGACAGAGCAGCCTTTAAGCTTAACTTGCTGTCCTACATTGAGGGAGGAGTAAACAAGCTGCTGACCTTGCAGACAGTCAATAAGATAGCCAAGAAGGGCAAGCTGACTAAGGCTATGCGCCGTGATATGGGTCTATCTGCTGAAGAGGCTGAATACCTGAGCAGACACTTAGGAAAGATTGAGACCAATAAGGGCTTTACTGGTAGCAGTATCAAGAGCTTTAACTTTGAGTCTTGGCTTGATGCTAACGGACAGCCAGATAAGAGGGCTATGGATTTACTTGCAAGAGGAGCCAAGAGAGCAGCTAACAGGGCTAACGCTAAAATGGCTGTAGGTGAGAAGATTACAGGCTTAGACAACCCTTTCGCCTCTGTCATGTATCAGTTTATGAATACCGTAGCTAATAGTTATCAGAGGGTCTTGCTACGTACAGGCTATGAGGTCTTCTCTTCTGGAGCTGGTATTGATGCTGGTGTAAGGCTAGCTGCTGTCCAGGGAACGTTACTCTCTGGATTGGTAGCCTATTACTCTTGGTACGGTAAGGAGAGCTTCAGAGCTGTAGGAGACCGCAAGAAAGAGCGCAACCTAGACAGGATGACCACAGGTGAGAAGGTGCTTAAGGGTGCTGCTTATACTCCTCTGATGGGTGCGCCGCTAGCTGCTATGGAAAAGCTGTCTCCAGTGCTTTACATGATGGGTATTGAGGTCAACGACTTTGCAAGATACCAGAAGGCTAGCGGTATTATCTCAGGAGCGCCTATCTTGTCTCAAGTTGATACTGTGAGCAGGTCTCTAAGTGCTGTAGCTGGTGACGATAGGATGACCGAGAAAGAGAAGCAAGCAGCTCTTAAGCTTTTACCCTTGTATGAGGTAGGCGACAACTTGAAGCGGGTAGCTGAGGATTTGCTGTAGAAGACGACCAGTAGTTAGGCTTAATGCCCGACTACTGGTTTTTTTACGTGGTAAAGATATAAATGGCGGTGGGTCAGAGATTCGAACTCTGGGAGGGCTATTAACCCTCGCTGGTTTTCAAGACCAGTGCTTTCAACCGCTCAGCCAACCCACCAAAAGAGGTATTAAAGCGTGGTAACAAGCGTGGTAACATTACAAGATGAACTGCCTGTAACCCGTTGATATTACTACACTTTTTAATATGGCGGAGGGACAGGGATTCGAACCCTGGGAGGGCTATTAACCCTCGCCGGTTTTCAAGACCGGTGCTTTCAACCGCTCAGCCATCCCTCCGCGACGAGGCAAATACTACCTGAAATCAGAATTCTGTCAACGCCTTGATAAACGGTAATCTTTTTCTATGCTCCCGACTCAGGAAATGTAAAAAATAGCGGATAGCATTCAGATAGGCAAAATGTCAGGAATGGTTAAAACTATAGCCCCAGTAAACTGGTCTGATATAATGACTGGTATTACATCTATATAGAGGAATGACAAAGATGGATCGCAAACCCGTAATGACCGCTGCTTCTACCAGCCTGGGTGCTGGCGTTGAAATCAACAAGGTTCTTCGCAATACCTATATGCTGCTGGGTATGACTCTGCTATTCAGTGCTGTCACCGCTGGCGTTGCCATGGCTCTGCAGATCAGCCAGATGACAGCGCTGGTTCTCTCCCTGGTCGGTTTTGGCCTGCTGTTCGTGGTGAACAAGACCGCTGATTCTGCCAAGGGTATTGTCGCTGTTTTTGCCTTTACCGGTGTGCTGGGTGCCGCCCTGGGACCAATGCTTAACCATTATCTGGGTATGGCCAATGGCCCATCCCTGATCATGCAGGCCCTGGGTGGAACCGCCGTGGTGTTCTTTGCGCTCTCTGGTTATGTTCTGACCACTCGTAAAGATTTCTCCTTTATGGGTGGCTTCCTGATGGTTGGCCTGATTGTCGCCGTGGTTGCCAGTATTGCCCTGATCTTCTTTAATATCCCTGCTGCCAGCATGGCGCTGTCTGCCCTGATTGTGCTGCTGATGTCCGGTTTTATCCTGTTTGACACCAGCCGTATTATTCATGGTGGTGAGACTAACTATATCCGTGCCACGGTTTCCCTTTACCTGGATATCTATAATCTGTTCACGGCGCTGCTGCACCTGCTGGGTGCTTCCAGTGACGACTGATTGCTGATTTTGCCTTTCTCTGGCCCCGCCATTTGGTGGGGCTTTTTTGTTTGGTGACATAAGGTGATGGTTATGAAGTTTGCACTGGCCGTGTATGGCGCTCCGGCCAACAGTCAGGCGCCACAAAGTGCATTGCACTTTGCCCGGGCTGTGGTGGCCCAGGGGCATGAGATTGTCCGGTTGTTTTTTTATCAGGATGGGGTGAACACGGCGACCGCCATTGCCCAGCCTCCCCAGGATGAGTCCAACCTCCCTGAAGAGTGGCAGCAGTTTGTGCAGGCGCATAATCTGGATGCCGTGGTTTGCATTGCGGCGGCATTAAGGCGGGGTGTTGTGGATCAGGCAGAGTCTGACCGTTATGATCTGCCGGGTCATAATCTTCGGAAGGGGTATGAGCTTTCCGGCCTTGGGCAGTTGCTTGATGGAGCACTGATGGCCGATCGCTTGATCACTTTTGGAGCCTGAGATGAGTCATTCTGTGTGCGTTATTTCGACCAGGGCACCCTATAGCGGGCAGTCGGCCCGTGAGGCGCTTGATACGGCGCTGGTATCCGCTTCTTATGATATTGAGACCAGTCTTTTGCTGATGGGCGATGGGGTCTATCAGTTATTGCAAGGGCAGGAGGCTGGTGACATTCCCCGCAAGAATCTTGCTGCCATGCTTCAGGTGCTGCCTCTGTATGGCATAGATACCATTTATGTGGATCAGCTGTCTCTGGAGGAACGGGGTATCCGTCCTGATGCGCTTCAGGAAGGGGTGACAGTGCTTGCCGAGGGCCAGTTGCCGCTGTTTATCCAACAGCATTCCAGGGTGTTTAATTTCTGATGAGTACGCTGCATACCGTTAATAAGCCCGGTCCGGCCATGGCACTCTGTGTTCGTGCTGTTGCCAGCGGCGATTCTGTGTTGTTGATTGAAGATGCTGTTTATGAGCTGCTGTCACCGGCAAGCCGGTTGAATGCACTGCCGGATGGCTGCCCTGTTTATGTGCTGGATATAGATGCAAAGGCCCGCGGGGTGGCGGTGTCTGCGCCGGTTGAAGTCATCAGCTATGATCGCTTTGTTTCATTATGTGTTGATAATGAGAAAGTGCTGTCGTGGTTTTGAATGATATTATCCAATCATCTATTTCGTGCTTTCTACCCCCTAAATAAAGGCTGTGCCAATCACCCTTCGACTCCGCTCAGGGTGAACGGAGATTGTTCATATCTAACTCATTTACTCTTAAACGGAGATTGTAAGCATCAAACTCATTTGCTTTTAACTGTTGAGTTTTTTCACCATAGGCCGTGGTATGCTGGCAAACCGTTTTATTGTGTTTACTGACACTGACTTTGACATTATCTGCCTCTGAGGAAATCCCTTTGAAAGCACCGGTCGCTCAAAAAATTCCACACGCCATTATTCAGCACAACCATACCCGTATCGATGAGTACCACTGGTTGCGGGATGAGCACTGGCAGAAGATTGTGGCAGGCGATCTGGATTTTAACAACCCGGAGGTGCTGGCCTATCTTAACGCTGAAAGCGATTATAAAGATGCCCAGATGAAAGACAGCAAGGTCGTTCAGGAGCAGCTTTATCAGGAAATTCTGTCCCGGATAAAAGAAGACTATCAATCCTGGCCCGTTAAAAAGGGCGATTTTCTCTATTATTACCGGGAAGAGAAGGGGAAGAACTATCCCATTCTCTGTCGTCGTCATGGCTCGATGGATCTGCCTGAAGTGGTTTATATGGATGTTAACCAGGAGGCGGATGGCAAGGACCTCTATATGTTCGGCCCGTCCGTCACCAACCGGACAAATACCTTTCTTGCTTATGGTTATAATCTCACCGGTTCCATGGAGCGAAGCATTCGGGTCCGGAATCTGGCGACCGGGCAGGACAGTGACTGGACCTTCCATAACAGTACCGGCTCCATACTCTGGATAGATGATGAGCACCTTCTGGTGGTTGAGCGTGATGAGCAGGCCCGTGGTAAGCATGTCTATACAATCAATATCCATCAGGGACCGGAAAACAAAGCGCTGGTGTTCTCCAAACCTGATGAGTTCGACGGCATGTTTCTTTCGCTGGCGGAAACCACAGACCGTGAATACGTTATGGTGTATCTCAACAGTGGTTCCAGTCAGGTGGTCTATGTTTCTCCCCGCGTGGCGATAGATTTTCGTCTGTTTGCCCATGGCACTGATGATGTGGTGTTCAGTCTTGATCACTATCATGATCACAAGACAGATGACCTTTATATTCTCACCAATCTTAATGGTGCCAATAACTTCCAGCTGTATAAAACATCGGTAAACCAGTGGGAGCAGAAACATTGGGAGCTGATCCAGGCCGAAAGTGACACCATTAGCCTTACCGATATTCATTTCTACAACCATTACCTGATTATTGAGCAGAAAAATAACGAAAAAGCGCTGGATGAGCTGGTGGTACAGGATATGGTGTCCGGTACCCGGCAGAGGGTATCCATGCCTGATGAAGCCTATGAACTGGATTTTTCCGGTGACTGGGATCATAACGCTACAATGGTTCGTCTGGATTACTCCTCACCGGTTATGCCCAGTACCGTTCTTGAGCTGGATTTGAAGAGTGTTCAAACCAGAGCGGTCTATACCCGTGAGACGCCAAACTTTGACCCGGGAAAATATGAGGTTAAACGGGAGTATGCCACCGCCCGGGACGGTGAGCGTATTCCGGTCACCATTATTCATAAACAGGGGCTTGTGAAAGATGGCTCTCACCGTGCCCTGGTTTACGGTTATGGTTCCTACGGTTATGGGATGACCGCTGGTTTTTCATCAAAGCTCTTTAGCCTGGTGGATCGTGGTTTCGTTTATGCGACGGCTCATATTCGTGGTGGTGATGAAAAGGGCTATCAGTGGTATCTCAATGGCAAAATGCGCCATAAAATGAATACCTTTAATGACTTTATTGATGCTACCGAGTACCTGGTCAAGCAGGGTTATACCGATAAAGGGCAGATTGCCATTAATGGTGGCAGTGCCGGTGGCCTGTTAATGGGCGCAGTGACCAACCTGCGTCCGGATCTGTTTGGCTGCGTGGTTGCCGATGTGCCTTTTGTTGATGTTATTAACACCATCAGTGATGCATCCCTGCCATTGACGCCACCGGAATGGGAAGAGTGGGGCAACCCTGTCACCAGTGCCGACGACTTTGATTATATTATGCAGTACTCGCCCTATGACAATGTGCGGGCCAGGGATTATCCCCCCATGCTGTTTAATTCCGGGATATCCGATGAGCAGGTCACTTACTGGGAACCGGCCAAGATGGTGGCACGTCTGAGGGAGCTGAAAACCGATGATAATCTGTTGCTGCTGAACATGAATATGCACGCAGGTCATGCGGGAGCCAGCAAGCGTTATGAGTGGATTGATGAAGAAGCTTTTAACTACGCTTTTATCCTCAAGTGTTTTGCCATGAAGTAGCGTTAAGCGACGGATTTATTGTTGAATCTGTCATTATACCAGTACACGGTTTCAATGAAATTGCTGGGCTTCTTCATTGACCTCCAAACTCCGTTCGTCCTGAGCGGAGTCGAAGGACGGTGCCCCCCATCCTTCGACTCAGCCTCAGGATGAACTTTTATAAGAAAGAATGGTCTTAAGATAAAATTCAATAATTGTAGAAGCTGTCGTTATTCTATGTGCTATGCGTACTGATGCGGCTGCTAAAAAATGCCTTCAGCAGCCTGCGGTGCCTTTTGATAATCCATTTGATGATACCCGGCTGGAAAACAGGTCGATAGCAAGCGTTGGTGATCTTACTAAAGAAGATCAATTATCATGCTTACCAGCCGGAATAGAGCCGTTGAATAATGATCATGCTCCCACATATATACCTGGCAATGAGTGTTTTTCGATCCAGTCAATTTTGGGTTTAGGCCAGTCATCCCTGCAAGTCTCATCAGTGGTCGAGCAAAAGGTTATTTTTACGCTGCAGTCACACCTTATGAGATGACAAAAGTCTGACTTCGCGTGAGAATGAATACAGTCGGTAAACAGGAGTCTCCTATGGGTATGGAAATTACAGCTATTGCGTTTGTTGTCCTTATTGCTGTTCTGATATCAACCGGTGTACGAATTGTTCCCCAGGGCTATAACTACACCGTCGAGCGTTTTGGCAAGTACACCAGTACATTAACCCCCGGGCTGCATGTGATTGTGCCGGTGATTGATGCGGTTGGTAAGAAAATGAATATGATGGAGCAGGTTCTGGACATTCCGCCCCAGGAGGTGATCAGTGCTGATAATGCCCAGGTGACCACAGATGCGGTCTGTTTTTACCTGGTCCAGGATGCCGTCAAAGCCTCTTATGAGGTGAACGATCTTGATCGGGCCATGAAAAATCTGGTGATGACCAATATCCGTGCGGTGTTAGGCTCCATGGAACTGGATGAAATGCTGTCCAACCGGGATCGAATTAATGAACGCCTACTGATAAAAGTGGATGAAGCCACCGACCCCTGGGGCTTGAAGGTGACCCGTATCGAGTTGCGTGATATCGCCCCTCCTGCGGACCTGGTGGAAGCCATGGCAAGGCAGATGAAGGCCGAGCGGGATAAACGTGCCCAGATCCTTGAAGCGGAAGGCGCCCGTGAAGCAGCCATTAAAGTGGCCGAGGGAGAAAAACAGGCGCAGATTCTCAAGGCAGAAGGTGAACTCGAAGCTGCCAGGCGGGAAGCGGAAGCCCGGGAACGGCTGGCAGAAGCTGAAGCGGTGGCAACAACTATGGTATCCAGGGCTATTGCCGAAGGTGATCATCGGGCGATTAACTATTTTGTTGCCCAGAAATACGTAGAAGCCCTGAAGGACCTGGCATCGGCGCAGAACAATAAAGTGATCATGATGCCCCTGGAGGCTGGTAGCCTGATTGGCTCAATTGCAGGTATTAAAGAGCTGGTGGGAGAAGCTGCGCTTGATAACGTAAGCAGTAAGATAAGCAAGAAGGAAGCTTGATGGATATTGCGATTACCCTGGAACCCTGGCACTGGTTGATCCTGCTCTTTGTGCTTCTCGGTGCAGAGGCGCTGGGTGCTGGTGGTTTCCTGCTGGGCAGTGCTGCCGCTGCTGCGGTTGTTGCTCTCTGGCTCTGGTTGGTGCCGGACATATACTGGCCTGTTCAGCTGGTGATTTTTGGTATCGCCAGTCTGTTGCTCTCGTTTGCCTATTGGAAGTTGTTCCGAAAGGTTAACGACAAGAGTGACAGCCCGGAATTAAATAACCGGGCATCACAGTTGGCAGGCAGAACCATTATACTTGATCATGATCTGCCCGCTGGGCACAGCAAACTTCAGATTGGCGATACGCTCTGGAAAGTCGAATCTGACAGGTATGTGCCCCGGGGCAGAACAGTCTCGGTGACGGGAAATCAGGGGATGACACTGCTGGTCAGAGAGCTGGTCTGATCATAGGGCCTGAGTATTGGAATTACCGCCACCGTTTTTCTTATTTCAAGTTCGAGTTTATTAACCTTGCAGGATGTTCATATGCAACCCAGTTCTACAGCCGAGTCGACGCCATCGAAAGGTCAGGTTGTCCAATGGCTATTAGTTGCGCTGATGATCTACCTATTGCTGGTCGCTGTCGGGATGATCGGTTCCGGCTTCAAGTGGGCTTCCGGCGGGGCTGATGGTGCCCGTCAATTGTTTGCTTTTGCCACAAATCCGGTGATGGGGCTGGTGGCCGGTGCACTGGCAACCGCAGTTGTTCAGTCATCCAGTACCGTGACATCGGTGATTGTTGGCCTTGTTGCCGGAGGTCTTCCGGTTGCCACCGCTATCCCGATGATCATGGGTGCCAATATTGGTACCACTGTGACCAATACGCTGGTCAGTATGGGACATATCGGTAAGAAAAAGGAGTTTCGTCGAGCGTTTTCTGCCGCGACGGTCCATGACTTTTTCAACCTGATGGCGGTGATGATTTTTCTCCCGCTGGAGATTATGACTGGGTTTCTGGCCAAGTCGTCTGATTTTCTGGCCAGCATGCTGGTGGGAGGTGATTCTGTCAGCATCAAAGGTTTAAACTTTGTCAAAGTACTTACAGGGCCTTCTGTGGACCTGTTCAAGGGACTCTATGGCTCTTTGCCGGACTTGTGGGCAGGTATCTGCCTGGCGTTAACAGGGCTGGCCTTTATTTTTATTTCCATCATCTATCTTGGTAAATTGCTCAAGCATCTGATGGTGGGTAAAGCCAAGCAGATTCTGCATAAAGCCATTGGACAGGGACCTGCTATGGGTATTTTCTCAGGCATGATGATGACCATTGCCGTGCAATCATCCTCAACCTGTACCAGTCTGATCGTACCGCTTGCCGGAAATGGCATTTTCAAGCTCAGGGAGATATATCCATTTACCCTGGGATCCAATATCGGTACTACGATCACTGCCTTGCTGGCGGCGACAGCCGTCCAGGGAGCCATGGGATTCTTTGCCCTGCAGATAGCGCTTGTCCATCTGTTGTTTAATGTTTCAGCCGTTGTTTTGATTTACACTGTGCCATTTCTTCGCAATATTCCACCAACGCTTGCCCGTCGTTTTGCCCAGGTGGCCAGCCGGAATAAATGGATGGTGCTGGCTTATGTGGCGGGTGTCTTTTTCATTCTGCCTGCTATCCTGATCGCGATCACTGCCTGAGGAGAAGATGATGACAACACTCAAGGAATACAAGTCGCACAAGAAGGCGTTGAAGGCTCAGATCAAAGAGGTCAAGGCAACCCTGAAACGTCTTGAAAAAGAGCTGGAAGCTGAACGGCAGGATATGCAGCATGAAGAAGTGGATCATCTTGATGAGTACTTCGACAAGGCAGAGCCGCACCTGGTGGATGTTAAAAAGCTGGGTGTTTCGGCCATTGAAGACTTTAAAAAGTCAGTGTCAAAACTGATGAACTCGATTACTGGCTCTGGTAAAAAGTAATCCGGCTATCGGAGCCTGTCGAAGTATAAGAAGCATAAAGAGCTGAAACCAAAGCCAGCAATTATTTCCTGGCTTTGGTTTTTACATCATCGATAATACCTGCCAGACCTCGACGTTTACCCAGGGTTACTTCAAACCACGCATCTTTGGCGTAGCGTGGGAATTCGTAGCGCAGATAATACCCGTTCTTGTACACCGACAGGTCGAAACTTCTGGCCAGAACTCCGGCAGCAAGAATAATAAGGAATATAGTTGAAAGTAATTTGTACATGAGCATGCCCCCAATAAAGTCTCATCCATAAATACCTTCCAATCAGAATAGAACTTAAAGTTCCGGAATGCATTCTCGCTGAAATAAATAATGTTGGTGATTTAACAGAGCGACAATTTTAATAACATTATAGATCAGCCGTTTATCTCATTCCGGTTCAAAAATAAGCAAGAAATCTTCAATGACATGAATAAACTGGAGATAGGCGTGTGATACTTCAGTTAGCTGTCTATGGCTTACTATCCAGAATATAGCTAAATGATTGAGGACATATCCTGTTATACGTCCATCTCACGTTATTAAACCATTATCTGAAATTAATAAGGAATGATAATTATCATGGTTAACAGTCACTCTCCTATCAATACTACCAATACCACGCTTTCTCACACTTATACCCCGGCCCATACTGAAGAATGGCGAGCTTCCAACTCTCAATTCTACACAAAACCACCCATCGCTTTTAACCTGAGCATCAGGCACCGGGATATTGATGAGCCTTATCTCGGTAAAATGGATGACGAGTTTTGTGATGATCTGAACCATTTGGACGACAATGAATTTTGCAGTAAATACTTCAATGTCCAGCCGACGAGGCCAGAAAACCTGTTTGACCGGGTGATACAGACGCTTAAAGAGTACATTTCGCCTTTTGCGCGGGAAAAAAGGGCCTTGCCTGATCCCCCTGATGAAACCCGTCCCTCCGGGGTAGAAACTGATCAATTATCATCCAGGGCACAGATAAAGCCCCTGTCTTGCCAGCACGAGGCAGACAACAAAACCATCATGGTGTTAGCTGACTACCATACCAATAATCAGATTCAGTCTGTTCATCGCAAAGTTAATTGCTCTCAGCCCCATAGCATCAGCACAACTCATATTGTGAACAATGGCTTTGAGCTACGAAATCAGGATAACTCAGCCTCCTGTGATACTGCTTCAGGCCGCCCTGGTTTTGGTGCCGGGGCAAGGCCGCTGGTGGGGGGCAGCCCCATCGATAACCTGCATTACTACGAATGGCAGCTGCTGACTGCCAGAATTGCGGGGCTGGACGGCTTTGTCGTGGAGTGGGGCTATCCAGCCAATCAGACGGCACCTGACAAGGCAATTCTGAATATGAAAACAGCGCTTGCTGACAAGAATCGTGGCAATGAGTTTGCGCTGGTTCCGCTCTGGATTCCCCAATGGACCAGCAAGCCCGGCGAGCATCTTGACCCCGCACAGAAAGAGACCCGGTTCAGGGCAAAACTTGAGGAGATGATCCAGCGCTATTACCAGGATGACCACTGCCTTCATCATCAGGGTGATCCTTTGATTTTTATGCTCAATTTCTGGGGTGGGGCTAAATCGGACCTGACACTGAGTCGGCAGGAGCTGGAACAGTTTTTCAGGAAAAATCCAGATCTGGCCAAAGTCCGTCTGGTTTACCGTATGTCAGGCAATAGCGCATGGCAGGCGACATCCATAAAACAGGTGGTCAGTGATTTCCCATGGCTGGCACCCAGAAACCGGGCAGCAAAAGACAGCGGTAATCTATTTATTGCCAACAACTTTGTCAGGCATGGTACCCATGACGATATCCGCAGTTACGTCAATGATCTGGATAACAGAAATCATCAGAATCGTGATCACCTGGCCATCAAGACACTGTCTGTTTATCCGGGTATGGATACCAGGGGAGCCACCTGGAGCGCCTGTGACTCCTATCTGCCAGAAACGGAAAATGAGCGGGATACCTATGAATTAAGCTGGAATGAAGTCCGCAAGAAAAACCCCAATCTGGTCATCGTCGAAACGTTCAATGATTTCAGTGAAGGAACCCATATTGAACCCACGCCGTCTGACCTGGGGCAACGGGTGGTCACCACGGCAAAACAGGTCTGCCTGTTGAAGGGGCAGACGGCTGGGCAATGCACTGCCATTGCCAACCAGGCACCGAAGCTGATTCAGCATGCTGCAAGGTTGTACGACGCCAGGATGATGATGGATAAACTGACGCATGTTCTGGATGGAAAAAACCTGACCAAGGCAACCAGGAAACTGAACCAATGGGCCAACTCGTTATTCAGCAAAAAAATCCAAAAAATTGATCGGCAGGCAGCCCGGTTTGATCAGGAATTCAGCAGGCTGCCTTTCGATACCCTGGTAACCGTTATGAATCGGGAAAAGAACAACTTGCCAACGCTTGAAAGACTTGGTGGACGGTCATCGTTTACACTGAAGTCAGCACCGATCCGAGGCACGGAACATTATTTTGACGAAGCTGAGGTGAAGCTGCGTATCAGGACAGAAGATGGCCTGCCATCCAGCATCAGCCTGTCAACAGAGGTTTACAATAAAAATCAATGGATATCTGACTATGAGAAGATCGCGGAAATATATACACCTTACGATCAGCTGGAATCGACCGTCACTATCCCCATGACCGCCCACACGGGCAAGCTCCACGGCAAACTGACAGATTCTTATGCCATAGACCACCCCCCATCCGGATGTACAGTGGAATTGTTGGAGATAAGGATTAAAACCTATCATCGACCAGAAGACCGACCAGAAGACCAAAGCTGAGTCTGCTTGCGGGATTCATTGACTGCTGGAATTCCCACCCTCAAGGGTGAGAATATTTGGTCCATCAAGAAGGTTTCGTATTTATAGTAAATGTCTTAAAGCCAGAAATGACACCATGCCGAGGACTACGGTCAGTAATGTGTTTCTGGTCATCAGAGCGAGAAACACCACGATAATGCCGGCAATAAGGTAATGGTTGTCCACGGACAGATTGAACTGATCCTCACGAATAAACACAATGGGTGCCGCAATAGCTGTTAGTACTGCGGGTGCTGAAAAACTCAATACCTGTTGTACCGTTTCACTGAGTTTCAGTGGTAACCAGGGTTCCATCAGGAGAAAGCGGCTGCCAAAAACCAGCGCCGCTACGGTGAGCAGAATAACCCAGGTATCCATTATCTTTCTCTCCCGGTGGTGGCTTTGGCATAGGCAAAACCAGTTATCATTGCCAGGGGGGCTGAGATCAGCAGGCCCGCCTGAATATGCATTACCTCACAAATGACCGATGTCACCAGCGCAGTGAGCACACAGACCAGTACAGGGGTATTTGTGATGGTCGGGATGACAAGGGCGATGAATGTGGCGGCAATGGCGAAGTCCAATCCGAGGGAGTCCAGATTGTCGATGCTCTCTCCAGCGATGATGCCGCCAAGGGTGGCAAGATTCCAGCCAAGGTAAAAGCATAGCCCGCCACCCAGTGCGTACCAGCGGTCAAAACGCTTCAGCTGGCCGGGGTTGGCAATGGCAAACAGTTCATCGGTTAACAGAAAGCCCAGGGCCAGTCGCCATCGGAGGGGCAGTGGGCTGATGTTCTTACGCATCACCATGGCATAGAGAAAGTGGCGGGAGGTGATGAGCAGGGCTGAAATCAGAATACTGCCCAACCCAACACCGGCCTGGATCATGCCCATAATGGCCAGTTGAACAGCACCGGCGAAGATAACGCCAGATAATGCCTGGCTCTGAAAAGGGTCAAAACCGGACTCTATGGCCAGAGATCCCGTCAGGATACCCCAGGGCAGGACGGCAACGGTCAGCGGAATAATAGTTGCAGCACCTTTAAAAAAAGCCCGCATTTTTTCATTCTTGCCTGGGTGGCGGACAAAATCAGCCTGAGACATACAATACACTTCCTTTACGATTTATCCCGGTCTAACTCAGGAATCTCTCAATTTTGACTATTTGGACACGTGGCAAGAAGAATAGTTTGCGATGGAAGTAAAATAGTCCAATTAACCTTAACCCGGATATTTCATAAACATGCTCCCGTTCTCGCTTGTCCTTTGCCGCTCTAAGGGAGTTTTGCTCAGTCGACCGTACTCCCC
>NZ_JAHHPP010000405.1 GCF_024606265.1 Endozoicomonas sp. SESOKO1 | reverse complement strand
CATCAGCCCTTTCAGGCAACATTGCTCCTTAAAGCGCACCAGCTCCAGTGCTGCCCTGACGGACTGAAAACCCTTGACCACTTCATCCGTTGTGACCTGCCTGCCCTTTAACAGCAGCCCCCTCAGGCAACACTCCTCTTTGAAGCGGGCTATTGCTAACTGGTACTTGTTGAGTCGGTCTGGCATCCGGTTGAATTCCCGGATAACCAGGTCCGGGGTAACTTTTCTGTTGTTATGCTGTACGTTTTGCAAGCAAAGCTTTTGCAGGAAGAACCCACATCGGATAGACGTAGTATCTTTGCCATAGGCTGAAAGCACTGCAGCCGAGGTGATTTGACGTCCATGTAATGGTTTTTTTTGCCAAAAGGCATCCTCCATACGCTTGCCATCACCCGCAGTAGCGCCTGCGCCTGGATGAGACAGTTGGTTTGAGACTCTTTTACCGTTAAATGCACTGCTGCCGTTAAATGCTCTGCTGCCACGGTTAAATGTCCTGGTTGAACCGGCTCGATGGTCAACCGGACCAGCAGCCTTCGTTTGGGAATGGGTTGATGCTGTTGCTTTCAGAATTAAGCCCTGCAGAAGTGGCTAATATAAATGCCGCAGTTAGACCTCAAAATTATTATTAGGTTCCCTTGGTGGCGTGCCAGTCAATTTTCCCCGGTTACCAGCCACATTCAGTTCTTCGACGATACTCACAATAGTTTCCAGATATTTTCAGCCAGAGCCTCTGGATATGTACTAACCTGATCTGCTGAATAATCGGAGAAAGACAGCTATTCTGATCAGTCACAACATCAGTCACAACATGGGTAAGAACATGTCAAACCCCATAGGCCCTGCTGTTTATGGCGCAACTTGTTCACAAAATCCTGGTCCATCAACCAGCAAAGATGATAATGCAACTGTCATTGATTCAACCCACAGTAATAAGGCAAGCCATACACCCTTTGTCGTCCATAGGACCACCGCCATTCCCAGGCCCGACAGTCAGGGCAGCACACAACCACCATTGTCAGACCGGTCAATACAGCGACGTTCAGGGATAGCTGTTGAAGAGGCACAGCCTGCTGAAGATTTACTCCTCCGATTGGCCAGTGAAACCAAAGGTATCGGGAAAGGCCGCTGTAGCTCCGACTTTTTATGCAACATGAAATTAATGATTTCTCTGCTTGCCAATGAGGTTACCAATGTCAACCATGCAGACAGTGATGGCTGGTCAGCATTGCACCATGCAGTCAGCAACGACAACGAACAGCTTGTTGCCGTGCTAATGACAAATTTTAACGCCGATGCCAACCGGCAAAATAATGAAGGTATACGGGCTATAGACCTGGCTCAGCCCGATTCAAATATCTACAGATGGCTGTCGGGTCAGTTGAGTTTTGATGTTAAACAAACTGCTCGCTATGGATGAAATGAAAAGGTGGAGAATATGTCTAACCCCTTGTCGAATGTTACTTCCTCATTAGCACCAAACTATCCATCCGCTGAGGCCAGCACTGCTTCAGGTCACGTCTTACCTGAATCGAACAACTCACGGGTACAGGCACTTGCGGATGCCACCCCTTGCTTGCCTAAACAACCTGCAACCGACGCCCCGGATATCGCTGCCAGACAGGTCACTGCGAGTCAAGACAAGGCACCTGTCCCAATGGATTTATGGCGAGCGGTCAAGGCACAGGATGTTGATCAGATCAAAACATTAATCAACACCCATAAAATAAATCCTGACAACGTTTTTGACTCGCCCAGAACCGGCTGCTGGACCCCACTTTGCTACGCTGCCTACCATCATCATGAAAACGTGGTAGCAGCACTTGTGGAAAATGGTGCCAATGTGGATGCCCTGTACCGGGTAAGGCACAGTCCGCATGTAAAGGCCGACTTTTCATTTTATGATGACAATTTGTGGAATGCACTGGGGTTTTGCGCTGCCAGCGGTAATGTAAAGGCCTGCGAATTATTATTGGCACATCAACCTGGATCATTATGCAGTGTCATGGACCATTCACTCGATTGTGGACGATACAGCGGGGAAGTGATCGAAACCTTGCTCAAGGCAGGGGCTAACCCAAATGGGGGTATCGCCCCCGATTCAAAGGATGGCACTCCTTTAGCCTCTGCTGCGAGCCAAGCCCGTACAAAAGAGTTAGAGCTGTTACTGACATACCGTGCTGACCCCAACAGGGGCTGTCCCAAGCCGATCTGCAAGGCTGTGCTATGGGGTGGAGAGGGTAATCCGCTTACCCGCCTGCTGATTCAGCACGGTGCGGTCTTTGAACCCTATTATAACTATGATGAACCCCAACGGGTTTTCCCATACAGGGAACATAACAGATGGCTGAAGGACCAGGCAATTTTGCATGAGCTGCGTTCCGTCCATGCTGAACTGTTCACCGAACAGCAGGGCAAAATTTGATTAAAAAAATGCCGCTTCGGGTTGTATAATCGGTTGCTAATGTTTTATCTCAGTCATTCCCAATGCCAGCAGCCTATTCCCCCAGCTCTTTATCCGGCTCTTCATCCGGCTCTTCATCAGAGAGCAGCTTCAACGACCGGTTCGGCGGCATCCGCCGTCTATATGGCAACAGCGCTGTTGAACAACTTCGTCAATCCCATGTCTGCGTCATCGGTATCGGCGGAGTTGGCTCCTGGGCAGCAGAAGCCCTGGCCAGAACAGCGGTGGGTAGCATTACACTGATCGATCTGGATGACATCTGTGTGACCAACACCAACCGTCAATTGCATGCCCTCACGGACACCATTGGCCGCTCGAAGGTTGAAGTGATGGCCGAACGCATTGCCCGAATAAACCCCGAGTGCCGATGTCAGGCCATTGAAGACTTTATTACGGAAGATAACCTGCAGGAACTGATCACCCGCGAGTTTGACTATGTGCTGGATGCCATTGACAGCTTCCGGGTCAAGGCGGCACTGATCGCCCACTGCAAACGTCACAAAATCAAAATCATCACCACCGGCGGCGCTGGCGGACAGATGGACCCAACCCAAATTCAAATCACCGACCTGACCAAAACCTGGCACGATCCCCTGGCAAGAAAAGTGCGCAACCAGCTTCGTGACCGCCATGGCTTCAGCAAAAATAGCAAACGAAAGTTTGGTGTAGACTGTGTGTTTTCCACCGAGCAGGCCGTTTATCCACAGGCTGACGGCACCATCTGCCAGACCAAGCCAACCGGTGAAGGTCCAATGAAAATGGACTGCGCCAGTGGCTTCGGCGCAGCCACGGCAGTGACTGCTACCTTCGGTTTTGTTGCCGCTGCGCGAATTATAGAAAAGCTGACCAGGGCGGATTGAGCCGTTAAAAAGAATCCACAGGGCGGCAACTTGATAACGGTATAGGTGGGCCCAGTTAAATCTTCAGCGCAATAGGGAGTTAGTAAGTCCGATTGGTATAAGTTCGATCAAAAACAGTCAGTGTCCGGGTTAACGATAACGATAGGCAGTCGTCTGAATCTCCCGGACAATCGCCTTGAGTCCATTGCCCCTGGACGGGCTTAGATGATTGAACAGATCCAGCTCACGGAACCACAGGTCAATATCTTCCTGCTCAATCTCTTCCGGTGTTTTGCCTGAGAATACGGCCAGAACAATCGCGATCAGCCCCCGGATCACCCGCGCATCGGAGTCAGCAATAAAGTACAGGCGCATGGTTTCATCATCGTAGTGATAATGGAGCCAGACACTGCTTTCACACCCCTGCAGCCGGGCGTCATCGCTTTTCCATTCACTGGACAGCACAGGCAGCTCTTTGCCCAGCAGCATGATCTGGCGATAGCGTTCCTGCCAGCCGGAGAGCCCATTCAACCGTTCAGTTATTGAGTTAAGGTCCAAAGCCTGCTGACGAAAAATCGCTGGCAGGCCGGTTACTTCACTGACCATTGCCTGCGCCTCGCCCTGGCTACTGGTCGTGCCGGGGTGAGCAATATACAGCGGTGAATGGTGGAGCTTTTCCATGGCTTCCACAAAAGCCCTGGCCTCATCGACGGTGTTATAGAGAGCAAAAGAAGCCCTGACAGTACCATTGAGGCTCAGTTTCTCCATCAAGGGCATGGCACAATGATGCCCGGTCCTTACGGCAATACCCTGTTGATCAAGCATCAGCCCGATGTCCTGGTTATGATATTCACTGGATACAAATGACACTACGGGCGCTTTCTGTTTTGCCTGACCTATCAGACGAATGCCGCTTATCCGGGTTAACCCCTCCTCCACCACCAAACACAGCCGATGTTCATGGGCATGCATGGCGGCAACATCAATATCTGCTAAAAATTCCAGCGCCTTGCCTAAACCTATAGCACCGGCGATGTTGGGGGTTCCTGCCTCAAATTTGAACGGCAGGCGATTAAAGCGGGTTCCTGAAAAGCTGACACGCTCAATCATCTCTCCCCCACCCTGCCAGGGAGGCATGGTTTCCAAAAGTTCCCTCCGTCCGTACAGAACACCGATTCCCGTGGGGCCATAGACCTTATGCCCGGAAAACACATAAAAGTCGGCCCCCAACGCCTGAACATCCACGTTCAGATGGGCAACAGCCTGAGAACCGTCCACCAGCACCAGGGCACCGGCATTATGGGCAAGCTCAACAAGTTCTTTAACAGGGGTTATCGTGCCAATGGCATTGGAAATATGGGCTACGGCCACCAGCCTGGTTTTGTCCGACAACAATTGCCGGAACTGTTGCATATCCAGATTGCCAGCGTCATCCAATTCAGCCACTTTGATCACTGCCCCGGTGACTTCCGCCATCAGCTGCCAGGGAACGATATTGGCATGATGCTCAAGGCGACTCAGGATAATCTCATCACCGGCCTTTAGCTGGCTTCGTCCCCAGCTGTTGGCCACCAGGTTGATCGCTTCTGTCGCTCCGCTGGTCCAGATAATCTCCTGGGCAAAACGGGCATTGATGAAATGGCGGGTGGTTTCCCTGGCGGCCTCAAATGCGTGGGTTGTGCAGGCACTCAGGAAGTGCGCCGCCCGGTGCACATTGGCATTCTGCTCTCGGTAATACCGGTCGACGGCCTCAATAACCGACACCGGCTTCTGTGTGGTTGCTGCATTGTCCAGGTATACCAGCGGGTGGCCATGCACTGTCTGTGACAGCAATGGAAACTGATGCCGGAGGTTATCAACATCCAGAAACGTGGGTTTAGTATCGGTCTGGCCTTTCATCGTGATCTTCATGGTGATCATGCCCTTGAAATCAGCAGGTCATTTTAATGGGCAGATAAACTGAGGCAATACCGTATTTAGAAATCCCCCGGAGTATTGATAATACCAGCCATCACATCAGCCTCCATCCGTTGATCACATTGTGATGTGGCCAGAGGGACCATGCATGGGCTGATAACAACCTTTGAAACAAACTCGACTATTTAACCAGTCCAGCTGTTTTCAGAAATACCCTCTCAGGGATATCGGGATATAAATTGCAAAATGATTGGAACAAGAAAAGTAATGTCTCTGGGGTTACTTGCTTTATTGAACAGCAGTATTTCTTTAGCTGGTAATTCGACCAACGGTGAATCGGGGTCACTCTACAGAGAAGCTGTCGGTATACCGTTTCTCTTCAGCTCTGAAGACTGGGGCATGGCCCTGGGTGGAGCGGGCGTGGTAAAAGGCCTGATACAACCTCAAATGACACTGTTCGGAACCGTGATCGGGTCAAGTAATGGCACCAAAATGGGCTATCTGGGCCTTTATAAGGTCATGATTCCGGGCCTCGACCATTGGCAGATGGATTTCAGTATTCTGGAATCCAGCCTGGCTATAACCAATTACTTCCTGCCCGGCCACCCGGATTACCCGAATGAGAAGCCAGGCAGTAATGACTCCAGTCTTGAGAACTCAATCCGTACCGGGGGGCGAGAGCAACACTACCTGGCTGATTTTCACTACACCCTCCCGATTGGGGATGGTAAGGACGGCGCGCTTGCGGCCATGGTGAAAAAGTCCACAGGCTATGAAAGCAGCAGAACCCACTGGAATCCATTAACGACCGGAATCACCACTCTGGAACTGCAACCCTATTACAAGAGTCAGCGACTCGATGAGTTCCAGCCGGAATATGAAGCCGATAAATCAGTGGGCATTCGGATGACCCTGGATTATGACAACCGTAACTCCAGCCAGTTACCCACCCGCGGCAGCCGGACATCCTTCACCTATACGCGGGACTGGGGCAGTGAAGACCGGCCGGACTGGTCCACGGTTGAGTTTGAGTTCAGCAAATTTTTCAGCCTGGGCAGCAATGACCTGATGAACCAGCAAGTCCTGGCCTTGAATGCGTGGGTAGCTGATACGCCAACATGGAACGAGACAACAACGATTAATGGTGAAGACGTATTCCGGCGCCCCCCTTCCTTCGCAGGCATTAATCTGGGTGGCTGGAACAAGTTGCGCGGGTATGGCTCCGACCGGTTTTATGGCCGTTCAGCCGTTTCCTACAGCATCGAATATCGCATCATGCCAAAGTGGCAGCCACTGGAAGACATGCCAATTATCGGCCCACTTTACGATATGCCCTGGTGGCAATGGACCCTGTTTATGGATGCAGGACGAGTCGCCGATGAGTTCGACGTTCAAACGTTGCACCAGGACATGAAAACCAGCGTTGGTGGCGGTATCCGGTTCCGGGTTGAGGGAATTACCGTCAGGACCGAGGTCGCCGGCGGAGATGAAGAGAGTTATTTCCGGGTCTTCGTGAATCAACCATTTTAAATCACCCGGATACTGAGGTTCTGGCACCGCAGATAATGCTGTGCTATAAAACCTGTTAGTTCATTAATTGAATCTGACGAGTGAGTTATGCCTTCAGCCCTGAGCCTACCAGTTATTCCAGTCGTGGTGATTATTATCACCGCGGGAGGTTTTGTGGGCTGAACAACTGAATAAACAGCTGCTACAAAACCCCCGCACCGAAAGGTCCGGGGGTTTTTTTATACCTGATAAAGGAGAGAAATCATGTTGAACCTGGTTGCCCTGTCTGTCATTACCCTGAGTGTCATTCTATCTAAAACCATTACTCTCAGAACCTGGCAGTCGGGGGATAATCGATATGAATGGTGCTGAAGCAATCGTACAGACCCTGGTTCACCACGGTGTTGATACTGTTTTTGGTTATCCCGGCGGCACCATTATGCCGGTGTATGACGCCCTGCTTGACTCCCCTGTTGAACACCTGCTCTGCCGCCATGAGCAGGGTGCTGGTTTCGCCGCCATTGGCTATGCCCGCTCCAGCCAGCGAACCGGTGTTTGCATCGCCACCTCAGGCCCCGGTGCAACAAACCTGATTACGGCGCTGGCAGATGCCATGATGGACTCCGTTCCCATTGTTGCCATTACCGGTCAGGTACCGACCAATGCCATGGGTACCGATGCCTTTCAGGAGATCGATATCCTGGGGC
The DNA here is from genome assembly GCF_024606265.1 of Endozoicomonas sp. SESOKO1. Classification (GTDB taxonomy): domain Bacteria; phylum Pseudomonadota; class Gammaproteobacteria; order Pseudomonadales; family Endozoicomonadaceae; genus Endozoicomonas. The sequence goes on along the minus strand of NZ_JAHHPP010000405.1, from coordinate 16,941 downwards.
TCTCCATGGCCTGCACCAAGCACAGTTTTCTGGTCACAGAGCCAGACATGCTCTGCCAGACCCTTCATCAGGCTTTCACTCTGGCAAACTCCGGACGACCGGGCCCGGTTCTTGTGGATATTCCTAAAGATATTCAACAGGCTCCGGCCAGCTGGCAGCCACCGCTCAACCTGGTTGAGAACAGCGTTCACCCAGACAAGGCTGCCTGTGAAAATCTTCATAAAGCCCTGGAGCTCATGGAGTCAGCATCGCGCCCCATCGCCTATATCGGTGGTGGTGTGAATATGGCTCACGCTACTGATGAGTTACGTCAGTTTCTGCAAATAACCGGCCTGCCCAGTGTCTGCACATTAAAAGGGCTTGGTACTGTTACCCCTGACAACGGTGCTTATCTTGGCATGCTGGGGATGCATGGCAACCGGGCAGCGAACACCGCAGTACAATGGTGTGACTTGTTGATTGTTGTGGGGGCCCGCTTCGATGACCGGGTGACTGGCAAGCTGGACACTTTTGCTCCCGAAGCGCAGGTTATTCACATTGATATAGACCCTGCAGAAGTCCACAAACGCCGAGCTGCTGATGTCGTCTTTCATCAGCCCATGCAGTGGGTGCTGGCAGAACTGTCCATCAGGTTATCCATCAATAACATCAATAAATGGGTTGACCACTGCCAGCGGCTCAAGGCAGAGCACCAATGGCGATACGACAAACCCGGTAACGATATTTATGCCCCGCATCTGCTCAACCAGTTATCCCGGCAGTTGCCAGATAATGCCATCATCAGCTGCGATGTCGGGCAGCATCAAATGTGGGTTGCCCAGCATATGGCCTTCCAGCACACCCGCAACCATTTGACCAGTGGTGGCCTGGGTACCATGGGCTTTGGCCTGCCCGCAGCCATCGGTGCGGCAATGGCGCGACCAGACGACACAGTTACCCTGGTGTCCGGTGATGGTTCATTTATGATGAATGTCCAGGAACTGAACACCATAAGAAGAAGACAGTTGCCGATTAAAATAGTACTGCTGGATAACCAGAAACTGGGCATGGTTCGCCAGTGGCAGGAACTGTTTTATGAGGGTCGTTACAGCGAAACCGACCTTTCCGATAACCCCGACTTTATCTCGCTGGCCAGGGCCTTTGGCATTGGCGGCAGAACCCTGACCCATCGCGATGAGGTAGCGCCTGCCCTGGATGAGATGTTGAGTGTCAATGGCCCATGGTTGCTTCATGTGCGCATCAATGCCGCGGAAAACGTCTGGCCCCTGGTGCCACCGGGAGCCGCTAACCACGAAATGTTGGAGCAACACCCATGAGTATCCAGTTACAAATACAATGCCATCAACAGCCTGACGTCGTGGAGCGGATACTGAGAGTCATCCGACACCGGGGCTTTACTCTGAACACCATGAGCATGGCGCCATCCAATTGTGGTGGCAAAATTGAGCTATGCATGACCGTTTCCAGCCCCCGCCCGGCGCACCTGCTGGTTACGCAGGTTGAGAAGCTTCATGATGTGGTCGAACTGAGGTGTGTTGATGCAACATCTAACAACACCTAACAATGTCCAACACTAATGCCAGCAGTTATTGACTCACCATTGATCAGTGACTGCTGTCTGTCCATCTCCTTCAACTTGAGGCGAAAGCGATTAATGATGAACTCCCGGAACCAGCGGTGCGCCCGGTTGTGCTCCCAGTACTCCGGCCAAACGACGTAATAGTTAACCCTGGGAGGTTTACCGGGCAGGGTTTTCATGGTCATATTCTGAACATAAGTATTGGAGCGAGCCGCTCTCTCCATAGTGATCAGAATATGACGGGTATCCTTTACCAGCTGCAAACCAATGGGCAGATTGGGTGTTTTAGCCGCCACACGGATATTCTCACTGAGACCTTCCAGATAGTCCCTGATGAAATGAGGACTTCCCATCCATGAAGAGTGGCGAATCACCGAATACTGCTCAAGATCGTCAACGGTTATCTCCTGATCGACGAGAGGGTGATCCTCATGCACCAGGGCACAGATATTATCATCCATTAATGGCTCATAACTGAAACCGGCCGGTGGCTTTCCCACATAGCCCAGAACCAGGTCAACCTGACCGGCCTCCAGCTTTTTATCCAGCTGCGGGCTGAACTGTAACAGTTCAAAGTTAAAATGCGGTGCCTGTTTCCAGAACTGGTGCAGGATCTGTGGCAGTATCTGTTCAAGAACAATGTAAGTCCCGGCAATGGTAAAGTTTTTCTCGGTAATCCAGGGGTCAAACTGCTGGTTCTCAAAGATGGTACTGGCTTCAGTCACCACACGGTTCACATCCTCTTTCAACGCCAGCGCTTTTTCAGAGAGGAAGATACGATTGCCCTGCCTGACCAGGATCGGGTCATTCAGGGCTTCACGCAGTTGCGCCAGCGTCCGGCTCATGGCGGACTGGGTAACATGCATCTGCTTCGCAGCCAGGGAAACACTTTGAGTATCAAGTAACGCCTTGAGGCCTGGCAAAAGGTTCAGGTTAAGTCTGTACAAGTTCATACTTTTGTAACGAGCACCCCAAAGGTTGAAAGCATCATCTCAACAATAGCGCCTGAAAAATCAGCCCAGAGAGAAACAAAACAGCTGGCCCACTAAGATTCAGGAAAGACTCAGAAAAGACTCAAGCCAATTTGACCATGAGACTATAGTTATATCACTTCAACTTCATCAGTATTATTCCCTATACATTCATCACTAATCAGGTACACTGGAAACAGGAATCAGAGTGAGAGGACATTCTCAATTAGACAGGTGGCCACCATACCGAGTGTATCAGGCCATGTCTGATTACGTGTTTGAAGTACTGGTCTCATGGCTAATTGAGAGCGCACCCTGCCTCTGGTGAGTCTGGCCTTGGCGCCTGGCAAATTTCCTGCCAGGCATCAGCTGAAACAGCTGTCAGGAGGGTCTATGAGCCAAAACAAGTACAAGAGTATTCAAGATCTGGTAGACAACTACATGGCCTCTGGCCTTTCTGCCAGAGAGTATGTTGAAGCCCGTGTGGATGCCGGAGATCTTAGTGCTGCCGAAGCCCTGAAACTGCTGTCTATTCTTCGGGAAGCACAATCAATCACTTTTAAACTGGCCGAAGTCAGTGATGACGAGTTTTCCGGTCTGCATATGGTTCTTATGCGCAAGGAAGAGGAAGAGTTTGCGGATGATACCTCGCCTCTATTCAGTATTGAAATCGATGAAAGCCTGAACAGTAATCGTGATGATGTCATTAACCTGCTGCAAAAATTTGCCAAAGAGCTGGCCGTGCTGGCGACACGTGGTGAGCTTGAAGAAGCGGAAGCGATAGATACGATTGATGACAATCCCGAAGACTGGCTGGATCATCCCAACATTCTCCCCGCCAGCGAAACCCGTCATTGATAAGAAAGCAGACCCTGCCCTCTTCATCACTAACCAACTCATAAGCATAAGCCCGGCAACTGCCGGGCTTATTTTTTAATTGTATTAACCTCTTCCGACTCAATCCAGTCCTGCCTGATCATTCTGAAATGTGTTGGCAGACAGAATAGCCTCAACATAGGAAGCGCCATTCTCAGAAAACCCACCCAGCAAATCGGTAATAATAGCTATTAGCTGGTTATAGCCATCCTCACCGGAAGTTTTTAACACCGTCGTCTGTAACGAAGACCTGGCAATCAGTTCAGAATACTCCACCAGGGGATTATCAACGTATTTTCCAGGCATGGTCTGTTCCAGCACCTCGTGAACATAATGAGCTTTATCATAAGCCTGCTGGGAAATTACCGTGACAATATGACCATCCTCGAACACTCTGGCCGGTTTTTGCCTCGTTAATGCCTGAATGGTTGGGTGCTGAATGTTTTTCTCTTTGTAAGCCTGACTCATGACCTGGCTTTGAAAATCTTCAAGGACTGTGTGCCGGTTCGATGCCAGTTGAATAGCCTCGTCCTGCCCCTGGGGAAAACCCATCAGGTTCTTTAAGCCAATCCACAGGGTTGCCATGGTACTATTTCCCGGTACCGGCATCACATGATAGGGGTTGGAAAAATCCCCCAGATAGTGCAGCCCCCACCCCATAAAACGCCATCCCCAGTAATCATGCCCCTGCCTGAAGGCAAACTCGGAAAGCTGCTTAAACAACTGAATTCGATACTCCGGATAAGTCTGCTTTAAAAAACCACCCACGGCATAAATAAGGGAAGACTCATGGTAAAAGCCCATGTGGAAAGGTGCCTGTGTTCCATATTCCAGGTTTGGATTACCAAAGGGCTGCTTGCCAAACCCATAAATCCTGCCATAGTCGGTATTGCTGTCGGTAAACAGGCCGATATCCAGCCCGTGATCGGGTTCATCCGCGGCTGTTGTGACGATATCAATAGCGGAAGCCTTATCCCCGGCTTTCAGTTGAACCAACTGCACAGAAACCAGATGATCAAACCTTTTCAGAGTGCTGACTGCCTGTGGCCTGATCAGCGGAGATCGTCGCTTTTCCCCGGGAAGAAGCTGCAGATACAACGGCCACTTAGTATTTGGATTGACACGAATGGCATGGGCAAAACGGGTACGAATATCGTCTTTGCTACCCGTCGCCTTGAAGGCCAGTTCTTGCGGACGCGGCGCATAGTGCCATAAATTTTCCTGCATCCATTGCTCCTGCTGACCCAGGAAGCCTTCCAGTTCCTTCTCATTAGCCAACAGAAAGCTTTCCAGGCTTTCAACGTTCGCCGGGGCAGCATCCCGAACCTGTGGCAGTGTCGCCAGCAACTGGTGAGTGACCAGGGTGTGATTGGACCAGGAAAATGCCTGGGCTGAGATCAACATAGACAGCAGAAAACATGGGGTACGCATAGGCAGGCTCGGTAACGTAAAGTTTTTATTAAATTTATTGTGCGTATACCATAGCGAGAATGAAGGGCTGATGACAATCAGATATCAACGACTCAATAAAAAAATACGGAACTTTGATACAGATTTATGGCCTAAGTGATTTAGTGTTCAGATATATCTGATCAATCACTGAATCACGCAATAAGACCTTGCTACCAGTATCATGGAAATAACCAAACCTATATTTCTCTCCGACTCAGTCGACAGGCTTTATGGATCTCATCACCGGCATTCCAGCTATCAACTATTAGCATCCAACGGCAATGAGTTCTACCTTGATAAAAGAAACCCACTAACGATTCATCGTCTCAACGGTGTATCAGTTCGGGCTATCTATGATCCCCCTTTTCTCTATATGACGAAAATGGATACTTTTGATTCATCCCCGCTGGACTCTTATCGGGACGAAAATCCCCTTAAATACTTCAGGGCTGGCAATGCCCAAATATTGATTCCCTCAAGCGTCTTCCCCATGTTCAGAAGTGAAATGAATGATGGGGACAGATTGGTCGTCAGCACCAGAACACTGAAGTTCAAATATCAGGTTACTGAAGTCAATAACTCTGGCAAAAATAACCCTGAAAAAAAAGAAATAACCGGAAAAGCCACTTTTTTTTCAGAAGAACCGGCCAACAGCAACGAAATAGAATATTTTAAATCGCTCGTTAAAATACAGGTTTTAAGACCCACTGATCCTGCATTTATTGATAACATGTTTGAAAGAAGCATCAGGGACCTGATCTTTTTCCTTGATAAAGCATACCCCTGCAAAGATGAATTACTTGATAACCATGAATCCGGAAAACAAACATTACTGACCACCGCCGTGCAACGCCAGCAGTGGGCTCTTTGCTTTAAGCTACTCGAACAAGGGGCCTCACCGGATGCCGGCCATCACGGTGAAAGCATGACGCCGCTTCATATGGCTGCAAAAGCGGGACAGCCAGATCTGCTGGAAGCGCTGTTAATTCATAACGCCGATCCCAACATGACCACCGAACCCAGGGCTCACAACGGAACGACCAGGAGGCTGACCCCACTGAACTGTACATTACTGTACAAAAGCAAAGATAAAGAAGAAGGTGCCAGGGTCAGAAAATCGATGATTCAATCACTGCTGGAAAGCGGTGCCGACCCAATGACTATCGATACAGCAGAGATAGCAGACTTCATTGAACCTCTGGAACTCATGCTGGAGATCCTCCGGGTCGAATCGATAGACTCAATTAAACACATCAGAACCCGGCAAAAATACCAGCGATACCTGGCAAAAGTAATAGCAGACCAATCACGTATACGTAACAAACTGGAGTCCGATTGTATCTGTAGAAAGAAAAAATCAAACGGGCACTTATTATGTTTATTGGACAGGCTTACCAGAAAGGCAGACGCCGTGCCAAAACTTCAGAACGCATGTCGTGCCATCATACGTCCCGAGCTGAATTTCCCAATCCTCAGTAGCATTAAGGATCTCAATATTCCCTGGGACGTCAAAAAAATTATCTGCGCCAGAGATGGATCCTACATGATCAGGCACAGTGTTTAGCCCGGTTTATCAAAACAGGGTATAAATTTCTTGCATACCACTATGTACTTTAGTACAAATAGGCAGGCCGAAAGACAAAACAATAACTCTAATAATAAAACGGCAAGGACACAGCCCCTCATGTTGACACCACAAAAACGACTGCAGCTCGCACCTGCAACCGCTGGTTTTATTTTATCCGGAACACTGCTTGTCTCTGCTTCTGCCCAGGCTTTCGAGTTTGAGGCAATGGATGGTGAAGTGCAGGGAACCCTCAATACCACCATCACTCTGGGCGCCAAGTATGACCTTGAGGGTTATGTGACACCAGACTCCAATGAACAGCTTGAAAACGACGGCGATCGTTCATTCAAGAAAGGATTTGTCAGTAAGGCTCTGAAAGTCACCTCTGAGCTGGATTTCAAAAAAGATAACTACGGTTTCTTTGGTCGTGCTACGGCTTATTACGATCATGTTCTGATGAACGGCACCAACCACTGGCAGGAAAACAATGACGCTGATGTTGCCAAAGGGCTTTTGGATGAGTCCGGCACTTTCCCAGGCTGGTCCAATGAAGTCAAAGATAATCAAGGTCGTGGTGTTAAGCTGCAAAGCGCTTATGTTTTTGCTGACTGGCAGTTTGATGGTGGCCAGAAGCTTAGCGTAAAACTGGGTGACCAGACCCATAACTGGGGAGAAACCATTTTTTACGGCGGCGGTTTGATGGATCTGAACGCCTATGATATGGCGTTATCCACCGTTCCGGGATCTGATGGTGACTTGAACCTGGCCCAGGGGATGGTGATGGCTGACCTGCAATTCAATGAGCAGATGACTTTATCTGGCTTTGTTCAATATGACTGGGAACGATCTATTCTACCAGGGCGGGGTACCTATGGTTCTGATGAGGATATCTTTGTTCCAGGTTCGGATTTTGCACACTATAAACTTGGAACTTTTGGTTTAGACGCAACGACGATTGCAGGTTTAACTGCTTTTGGCGGCTTAGGATCAACTCAAGATCAAATCATTAATGGCTTAGGCATCAACAGATCCGCTGACTTTACAAAAGTTGCGGATGTATCTGGCGTAGAAGGTGCCGGTAACTCTGGCCAGTGGGGGGTAAGATTTACTTTTGAGCCTGAATCATTACCAAATACTGAGTTTGCCTTATATTACGCTAACTACCACTCCAGCTTACCTTTTATTGATTCTCAGGTTCTATCTGCGCAGGCAATTGGGGGCTTGCAAGCCGTTGGTCAACTCGGTGGAACTGCTGATTTAGCGGTACAAGACTATTTGGCAGCAATTGGAGCCACTGGTCGTGACGTCGCCACCTCTGCTGGAGCTTTGGCCGGCCTTTATATGCTCCACCACGGGGGCTATGCAAGAGTTGTTTATCCCGAGGATATCAAGTTATGGGGAGCCAGCTTCAACACAAAAGTCTGGGGTTACACACAAATAGTGGGCGAAATTACTTACCGCGAAAATGCACCTATCTGGGTTGACCATCCTGAAGATCTGCTTACCAAAGCGCTTCTGGGGACAGCAAACATTGCTAATAGTCAAGGCTATGAATCCTCACAAGCAGTTGAGGGTAGAATCGCTACGCCTGATCAGTGGAATGCCAACTACCAGCGCACTCCAATGTGGGACGCCTCACTTGCCGTCATTCAACCTTTTGGTGCTGTGCTTGGAACTGACCTCATGTACGTTGTTGGCGAAGCAGCATTCCAGCAGGTTTCTGGTCTTGAAAACTACGACCGTTATGTTGCCAAAGGGTCCAGTGACTGGGCAGGAGAAGATCCTTCCGAAAACGCCGACGATCGCCTCGACCGCTTCAGCTGGGGCTACAACGTTATGCTCGGCGCCAACTGGAACGATGTGGCCATGCCGAGCCTGAACCTGGAGTCCACCTTCCGCTTTACTCACGACGTTGATGGCAACTCCCATATGACCGGCCGCTTCGAAGAAGGCGAGAAGAAGATCAATATGGGCCTGACCGCCAAATACGACGATATAATGGCCAAGTTCACCTGGGGTGGCGATGCGGACGATGTACTGCGCAATGGCACCATTACCGGAACGGTTGGTTATACCTTCTAACGCCGCTCGTTCTCCGCTGCCTCGTTCCCACGGTCCCCCGTGGGAATGCATACCCAAACTCGCAACCAATACAAAATCCCCCATCAAAGCCCCGCAATCCTCAACAAAAACCAAAGCCGATAAAATTCCCCCGCACAAAACCACCCTTAACCATCCGCCATTTATGCGGATATATTACCAAGAGCCTGTCGATGCTCCGTTGCCGGTTCAACGAAACGTCATCAGGCCAGGACAATGAATTCAACCTCCAGGGACAGAAACAGGTTATGGCAAACAAACCTCTGACCGGGCTGGCAGCCCGCCTGCTGGCCGATCAAGTGATGGAAGAGGCCGATCTTCACGCAGCGGAAGCGGCTGCCGCCAAGGCCAGCAAGCCCCTCGCCCGATATCTGCTGGAACAAAAGCTGGTCGATGGTAAAGCACTGACCCTCGCCACGGCCGAGGAGTTCGGCCTGCCGGTGATCGATCTCAGAGCCTTTGACAAAGATCATCTGGTCAGGGAGGTCGTCGAAGAAAAACTGATGCGAAAGCACAATGTGCTCCCGCTGATCAAACGGGGCTCACATCTGTTTGTGGCCGTTTCCGACCCTTCCAACCTTCAGGGGCTGGACGAAATCCGCTTTAATACCGGCCTGACCATTCATACGGTCCTGTCGGAGCCCGAAAGTCTGGAGAAAATGATTGATGCCGCCCTGGATGATACCGGTGGCGCTTTTTCAGACCTTGGCGACGATGGCCTGGTCGATCTTGAAGACCTTGAAGTCAGTGCAATTGATGATGGCGCTGATGATACTGTCGGAGCCATCGGCGGTGGAGAGGATGACACTCCGGTGGTGAAGTTCGTCAATAAAATGCTGCTTTCCGCCATCAAGGGTGGTGCATCGGATCTTCACTTTGAACCCTATGAAAGAACCTATCGGGTTCGCTTCCGGACCGACGGTGTTCTCCATGAAGTGAATCGCCCCCCGGTCACCCTCGGCCCCAGGATTGCTTCACGACTGAAGATCATGTCGGCCATGGATATTTCCGAGCGCAGAAAGCCTCAGGATGGCCGGATAAAAATGAAACTGTCGAAAAGCAAGGCCATCGACTTTCGTGTCAACACGCTGCCGACGCTCTGGGGAGAGAAAATCGTACTTCGTATCCTCGATCCTTCCAGTGCCAAAATGGGGATTGATGCCCTGGGCTACGAAGAAGATCAGAAAGAGATGTACATGACGGCCCTGCACCAGCCACAAGGGATGATTCTGGTCACCGGACCGACCGGTTCGGGAAAAACAGTCTCACTCTATACCGGTTTGAATATTCTCAACACCAATGAGCGGAACATTTCCACTGCAGAGGACCCGGTAGAAATTAACCTGGAAGGTATTAACCAGGTTAACGTCAACCCCAAACAGGGTATGGACTTCAGCCAGGCATTGCGGGCTTTCCTGCGTCAGGATCCGGATATCATCATGGTGGGTGAGATACGAGACCTGGAAACCGCCAACATTGCCATCAAGGCGGCGCAGACCGGCCATATGGTCATGTCGACACTGCACACCAACAGTGCAGCTGAGACCCTGACCCGTTTGCAGAATATGGGAGTTCCTTCATTTAACATTGCCACGTCTGTCAGTCTGATTATTGCCCAGCGTCTGGCACGAAGACTCTGCAACCACTGCAAGGTAAAGGTACAAATCCCAAAAGAAACGCTTATGGAACAAGGATTTACCGAAGAACAAGCGGACTCCACCGATATTTTTGGCCCTAAAGGCTGTGAAAACTGCAAGGGCGGCTACAAGGGTCGGGTAGGTATTTATGAAGTGGTGTCAATCACCCCCGGCATGCAGCAGATCATCATGGCCGAAGGTAACTCTCTGGAGATCTCGGAACAGGCACAGAAGGAAGGCTTTAATAACCTTCGCCAGTCCGGGCTGTTAAAGGCTCTGCAGGGGGTCACCAGTCTCGAAGAGGTGAACCGGGTAACCCAGGATTAACCGGCGATTACTGCCCTCGCTCCCACGGTTCAGGTGGGAGCGGGGGCGGAGAGTATCAGACAGACTCACTGCCCAAAGACAACAGCGTAGCGTTTCCGCCAACTGCCGTAGTATTGATCGACAACGTCTGTTCAGTAGCAAACCTCTGCAGGTAGTTTGGCCCACCCGCTTTTGGGCCGGTGCCTGACAGTCCCTGACCGCCAAATGGCTGTACTCCCACCACAGCACCGGTCTGGTTCCTGTTGATGTAGATATTGCCCACCTTGACCCGCTGTTCAATAAACGTCGCTGTCACTTCGTTTCTGCTGTGGATTCCCAGGGTAAGGCCATAGCCGGTACTGTTGATCTGATGAATCACCTCGGGCAACGCTTTTGCGTCGTAACGAATCACATGGAGAACCGGACCAAAGTGTTCCTTCTCCAGTTGACCAATATGGTCAATTTCAAAGGCCACCGGGGCAACAAAGCTGCCGTTGGCACAATCCGCTGACAGTTGGCATTCCATCAGCAGTGTGGCCTCTTTTTTCATCCGTTCGATATGAGCCTGGAGTGATTGGCGGGCATGCTCATCGATAACAGGGCCAATATCGGTAGAATGAAGGCTCGGATTGCCGATAGACAGCTCCTTCATGGCCCCCTGCAGCAGAGCGATGACCCGGTCAGCGATATCTTTCTGCACATAAAGTACTCTAAGCGCTGAACAGCGCTGCCCGGCACTGCCAAAGGCGGACAGAACAACATCATTAACCACCTGTTCCGGCAATGCGGTAGAGTCGACGATCATGGCATTCTGCCCACCGGTTTCCGCAATCAACGGCACCATCGGGCCAGGACGGTTGGCCAGCGCCAGGTTAATCACTCGTGCGGTCTGGGTGGAACCGGTGAAAGCGACACCGGCAATCCGGGTATCCGCCACCAGCTGACGGCCAACTGTGGCACCCTCGCCCGGTAATAACTGAATTACATCCCCGGGGATACCCGCTTGCAGCATCAGCTCAATCGCTCTGCCAGCAATCAGGCCGGTCTGTTCTGCAGGTTTGGCAATCACCGTATTCCCGGCAGCCAGGGCAGCGGTAACCTGACCAAGGAAAATGGCCAGGGGAAAGTTCCAGGGGCTGATACAGAGAAAAACCCCTCGCCCACAAAGCCGCAGCTCGTTGGATTCCCCTGTCGGCCCCGGCATTATCGTGGTCGGTGAAAACCGCTCCCGCGCCTGACTCCCGTAATAGCGGCAAAAATCCACTGCCTCACGCACTTCATCAATGGCATCGTGCAAGGTCTTGCCAGCTTCCTGATGGCACAGGGCCACCAGCTCCTCACGGTTTTCTTCCAACAGCTCTGCAAGCTTCTCCAGACAGTCTGCCCGCTGCTCTACAGGTGTGGAATTCCAACGCTCAAAGGCTGCACTGGCAATGCCAACAGCCGTATCAGCCTGAGTGTCATCAGTCCATCCCAAATGGCCAGCGATGTGAGTACGGTCATAGGGGCAGGTTATGGCAGAAGTCTCTGTTGCCTTTATCAGCTGACCATCGACCCACGGTCCCTGAACCCATTCATGCCCCATGAAGCGCTGTACTTTTTGCCGAAATGGCTGCCACTGACTGTCAATATCCACATTCACACCCAGTGAGTTTTTACGTGACTGGCCGTAAATGTCAGGTGGCAGCGGGATCTGGTCGTTCTGAAAACAAATCCGGCCTGTCAATATCTCAACCGGGTGCTGAACCAGTGAAGCAACCGGGGTTTTAGCATCCACCAGCCGGTGAACAAACGATGAGTTGGCGCCGTTCTCAAGCAGCCGACGAACCAGATAAGGCAGCAGATCCTTATGACTGCCAACCGGGGCATAGATACGAACCGGATGACGATGCTCAGCCAGGATAAAGTTATAAAGCGCATCCCCCATACCATGGAGGCGCTGGAATTCAAAATCATCGGCACCTGCACGTTCTGCCATGGTAAGAATACTGGCGACAGTGTGGGCATTATGACTGGCAAACTGAGGATAGAGCAGCGCCCTGACTGGCTCTGACAGCAGGAACTTTGCACACACCAGGTAAGCAACATCTGTCGCTTCCTTGCGGGTATAAACCGGATAACCGGCCAGCCCCTGTTGCTGGCAAAGCTTCACTTCACTGTCCCAGTATGCCCCTTTGACCAGACGAACCGGAATACGGTCTCCCTGCTCACGGGCCAGGGCAGAAAGCCAGCACAACGACGGCAGTGCCCGTTTGCCATAGGCCTGGATCACCAGACCGAGCCCACCCCATCCACGACAATCCGGATGCCGGTACACCCGCTCAAACACCTCCAGGAACAGCTCATGACGATCCTGTTCCTCAGCGTCCATATTGATGGCAACATTGCCAGCCCTGGCTTCACGAACCAGATCCAGAAGCACAGGCACCAGCTCCCGGAAAACCCGCGCTTTCTGTGCTACTTCATAGCGTGGATGAAGAGCAGAGAGCTTGATGGAAATGCCGGCACGGGCCGATTTCCCGTGGTCAGGCTCAGCGGCCACGGCTCTGATCGCCGCCAGGTATTCATCATGATAACGCCGGGCATCCTCCATGGTCAGGGCCGACTCCCCCAACATATCAAAAGAGTAGGTATACCCCTTTTCCCGTTGTTTCAGACCATTCTTCAGTGCCTCTGAAATATTGCGCCCCAGGACAAAATGACGCCCCATAATCTTCATGGCCTGGTTAACCGCCTGACGAATGACCGGCTCCCCCATCCGGTTCACCAGCTTGCCAATAACCCCTCCGGCAGAACCATCCTCCCCGGCTTCCAGGTTGACCACCTTGCCCGTCAACAGCAGTCCCCAGGTAGAAGCATTAACCAGTAGAGAATCACTTTGACTCAGATGCTTTTTCCAGTCAGCCACGCTTAATTTATCGCGGATCAGGGCATCAGCAGTGCGATGATCAGGAATACGCATCAGGGCTTCGGCCAGGCACATCAGAAGAATCCCTTCCCGGGTATCCAGACTGTACTGCAGTAACAATGCATCAATCATATGAATGCCATCATCACTGCCCCTGACCTGCTCAATCATTCTGGTGGCTTTAGTGGCTGTCTCAGCGTAATCCCCGGATTCAATATCCAGGATCTGCACCAGTTCCTGCAGCCAGGAAGCTTCATCCACGGAGTAATGAGGAGAGATCATCGACCAGAGTTCGGCCGGGCTTTGCTGGACAATGCTTTGCTGGACAGTGTCTGCGTTGAATGCATCTTTCGCCTGAAACATACCTTTCTCCAATTCCCTTCTCCAATTAAAGCGTGCAGCTGAATACCCAAACTGCAGCCAATGGTTCTCACTGTTTTGTTGGAATATCTATGTGGTCTTCCTGAGTACTCAGAGTCCGATGAATGAAAAACAAATAAAACAATATATCTTTATAAAACAATAATTACTAATTGATATAGAACCAATGAAACCACTATCTGTCGAATATTGTCGCCATCTCGGCAAAATGAAAACCGTACAAATTTTAAATCCAAACTTCTCTATCAATTTAATAAGGTTTCAATAATGGCAACCCCACTACCTGCGGGTACACCGCAACTCTATTCTCAACCGGCAACTGTTGGGTATGAAGCTCAGCATACCGGACAGCCATGGGGATACCAGCCACCGACTGTCAACTATGGTGGGTACAATGTCGGCCCATACGCTCCGCCAGGATCTTACTTGCCCGGGCGCGAAACAAGGGCTCCAGCCTTTCCGCCTCAGCATGGTGGCCAACCACCCTTTACCTCTGTCGCGCACTATCCTGCTCTCCCTTACATGACGCCTCAGCACCCACCGGGAGCGCCGACAGCTCACCCACCCGCTGCAGCAGGAACGACCACTCCAGCTTCGGGGGAGACTAAGGCTGACGGCGAAAAGAAAGCTGTTGATGGTGAAAAGAAAGCTGTTGATGGTGAAAAGAAAGCCACTGACGGTGAAAAGAAAACCACTGATGGTGAAAAGCAAGCCACTGACGGTAAAGATGGAAAAGCAGGTAAAAGCGATGGCTGGCTGGGTGGCTGGAGTTGGGGTGGCTTTTTAAGCAATCAGCGGCATGCAGGCCAGGAATCTGAATCAAAATCATCAGGAAAAGCTGATGAAAAGGCAGAAACTGCTGAAAAAAAAGAGACGGATAAAGCTGCCGGGAAAAAAGAGCCGGAAAAGGCTCCTGACCAGGGAGCGAAACCATCCACAACACCACCTGCACCCGGTACTTATTATGGCCATCAGCCCCAACAGCCAGTCTATGGTCATCAGCCCCAGCAGCCAGTTTATGGCTATCAGCCTCAACAACCATTGGCTGGGTCATCACCTCATGTAGGCTATCAACACTTATATCGTTCCGCAATGCAGCCACACACTCCTGCCCCCGGAGCGCATACTCCGCCAGCTCCCGGCCATGAGCATCCCCCGGCCAGTGGAGCGCAACCACATGCTGCAACACCTGGAGTACCTCAAGATACTCGCTCTGCGCCTCCTGATGGCAAAGAGCCTTCTCCCATGCAATATCGTTCAGGTCTTGAGCAGAAGGTTCAGAGTGAAATTCAAGACATGAGCAGTCGGCTGGATGGAGGTGCCCCCCGGTCTGAACAGCGAGGATATACGACGTCTCTGGATTCCATGGTCAGAAAAGACCTTTCCCAACATCGCGAGCATTCACGTGCCTGCGAAGAGTATCTTGACACTTCTACAAATCCAGAGACACAGAGACTGAGGGCTGAAGAGCGGGCTAACGAGCGAAGCAAAATTGTTGAGCAGATAAGGGCTGAAGAGCAGGCCAAGGCGGCTCAACAATATGAACAGCGTCATGAACAGCGTCCCATGATGCCCCAAAATCTCCAGGGACAGGATTTGAGGCAGGACCTGTACTGGCTCACCAAACAAGCTGCAATTGACGGTATGCGTGAGGGCTTAGGCGCTCAAATGGATGGAATGGATAAAAGATTCGGGCCATTCGGACAAAAAGGTATCACCGCTTAGGACAGCCTTAAGTCCGACAGCCTCATAGGCCTCCATCACTAACCCCCACCCCCCGGCGGCCCTGCTTTGTGGCCGCCCTCTCCTGACTGCCTTTTAATAGCTTTGTCATTCAACAGGCACTGCCGACAATGCGCTTGAAGCGACCTTAATAAGCCTCAGTCGTAAAGAGGAACTGATACCAATTAAACTCTCCAGATTGGTATTATTTACCGGTCAGTCGGGAGAGTTCCTCTATCCAGGGTTGTATATCCCCAACCTGGGCAGCAATCCAGTCAGGGTTATAGCAGGTATCCAGATAGCGATCACCCGGATCACACAACAAGGTAACGATCGATCCTTCCTGACCATTGGATTTCATCTCAGAAGCAATTTGCAGGGCACCGTATAAATTAGTCCCGGTACTTGGGCCAGCCTTCCGGCCAAGTATCCTTTCAAGCCAGTGAATGGTGGCAATGGAGGCCACATCAGGCACACGGCGCATGTCATCAATCACACCGGGAATAAACGATGGCTCGACCCTTGGACGCCCAATACCTTCTATACGAGAGCCCTGGTCAATAGTCAGGCTTGTGTCGCCACTGGAGTAATAGTCCATGAAAACGGAGTGATCCGGGTCTACGACACATAATCGTGTACTCAGCTTTTTATAGCGAATGTAGCGCCCGATAGTGGCAGACGTACCTCCCGTTCCCGGGCTCATGACAATCCAGCCAGGCACCGGATATTTCTCAGCCCGCATCTGCCGGAAAATGGAATCCGCAATATTGTTGTTACCCCGCCAGTCTGTTGCCCTCTCTGCATAAGTAAACTGGTCCATATAGTGCCCATTCAGCTCTCTGGCCAACCGCTGGGACTCTGCATAAATCTCACTGGAGCAATTGACCAGGTGGCACTGACCACCATAAAACTTGATCTGTTGTATCTTGTGAACGGAGGTAGATCTGGGCATTACGGCAATAAATGGCAAGCCCAGCAGCCGCGCAAAGTAGGCTTCAGAAACGGCAGTACTTCCTGATGAGGACTCAATAATGGTGGTATTCTCACCAACCCAACCATTACAGATGGCATACAGAAATAAAGAGCGGGCCAGACGATGCTTGAGACTCCCTGTCGGATGCGTGCTTTCATCTTTCAGATACACCTCTATCCCGTCGATTCCCGGTAATTCAAGTCGTATCAAGTGTGTATCTGCACTGCGTTGAAAATCCGCTTCAATTTTGCCGATGGCTTCATTAACCCATTGACGACCATTCATAATCTTCCCCCTTCAGGGTCAAAGTACGTCCATATGAATTTATCGGGTGGGAAAAACGCTTCATCAGGCGTTATTGATATGAAAGCTTTCGTACCTTCCTCTATACCCAACATCTTATAAAGTATTTTATGGTGGTCAGTGCAACCTGGTCAATTGCTCCAGTGAGATTTATGCAGAGTCCCAG
>NZ_JAHHPP010000404.1 GCF_024606265.1 Endozoicomonas sp. SESOKO1 | reverse complement strand
TTTGACGAAGAAGCAGGAATTTTTAGACCAATTTATCGCAACCGCAGTAGGACAGCCTTAAGTCCGACAGATGAGGATTGGCTGCCCTGATCCGTTTGCACCAAGAGGCTGTTCGTAGTGTTGAAACTGCTGAAATGGGAGTGTAGCGACGGGGCTGTGTCAGGCAGTTTTCTGAGATACAAAACGATAATTCCGGGTGATCGGTCAGCTTGAATTTTAAAGCCTTGAACGCGATTTCATCCTTTACACGTTGTGCAGCGTCCGGATTCTCATCCGCGATGTAAACAGAGACATCCCTGCTGGTCACACAACGCCTGGAACGATTATCTGTATTGGCAGGAACAGGACAGAAAAACCTTGAAACGCATCAACAAATTAATCACTGAGTGTCTGCGGGACCCGTTTAGCGGCCTTGGCAAGCCCGAACCTCTGAAAGGCAATTGGCAGGGCTTCTGGTCAAGACGCATCAGCGATGAACACCGACTGATCTACCAGCCTTCCGATACTCATCTGACCATTGCCGCCTGTCGTTTCCATTAATAGCTCCCAATAACATCCCGGTAAATATCCACAACAGGCAATTCAAGCTCTACCGAATTCAATACCAGCTGATCACCCTTTTTCAGCTGGGTTAACTGCCACTGCTCGCCAGAGCGACGGTAAAGATCCACCAGCATATCCTGCTGATCCACCAGCAGGTACTCTTCCAGACTGGCAATTTGCGTATAGGCAGCCAGCTTGCCCAAACGATCATGCTGCTCGGTACTGGGCGACAGCACCTCAATAATCAGCTTAGGGGTTTCCTCTACATATGGGTCTTTTGGAGTTTCATCAGAGGGGTGACTGCAAGCCACCATCACATCCGGGTAAAAGAACATGGTGTCATTCTTACCACCAGCGCGGACTTTCATATCGGAGGCAAAGACCTGGCAGCCTGTGCCTTTCAGATGCGTACTCAATAAAGTCGCCAAAGACACGGTCAACAAATTATGCCGCCGACTGGCACCGACCATGGCATAAACGTAACCATTAACAAATTCGCGTTTAACTTCAGCTGTTTTCTCCGCTTCAAGGTACTCAGCGGCGGTGATTGGGTAAGTTTCCATGACTGGTCGCAGGGTTGTTTCCAGTGGTGTTTTTATTATGTGGCACATAGGATAGTCCGGCTATGCCCTATGGCAAGGGTGAGTAATTTACACGGATTTTCTTGATAGGCCTCGGAAGATGCGAAACCTTGCTTCACGTGAGAATCTTATGGTTGTCGGTAGGTTCTTTGACAAACAATTGCTTTGCCTTAACGGTCTAATTAGAATACGGCCACTAGTTCTGGCTCACCCTGCTTCATATACCATGCTTACTTATCATACCAGCCCATCCGTTGATCGCTACGGAGTTGTAAAGAAGCTAATTGCCTGTTTGCTTTTTTTACTCCCTGTAACATTGATCTCGGTAAAATCAGCCGGTTCCGTTATCTGCTTGCTACTGATTGGTCTGGCTTTTCTTTTTAGAAAATTTGACAAGCCGCAGTTAACCTCACTAGACCGTACTTTTATACTGGCTTTCTTATCACCGCTAGTGATCAGTCTCGTGCAGGCAGTATTTATTGATAATATCAGTGGTAAATACTTTGAGATTGGCCTGCGTTTTGCTCTTCCCCTCTTTGTTTTCATTTATCTCCGCAAGGTTGGAATTGACAGCCGATGGCTGGGTTATGGGTGCCTGTTCGGCATAATTTCTGCCCTGATTACCGTCACTGTCGGCAAGTACATCTATGGCATCGGACGTCCATCAAACTACTTTATGAACTCGCTACCATTCAGCGGTCTTACCGTTGTTTTTGCGTATCTTGCTTTCTACCTGCTCACACCATCATTAACAACCAGCAAGTATCGCTTCTTTTTGGGTGCTGCCATTTTTTCAGCTTGTGGCCTTATTTTATCAATCACCTTGGCCCGAGGTGCCTTTCTTGCACTCAGCATAACCGCAGCCTTCTTCCTGCTGACATCCACTTCTTTGAACCTGCGTCGAAAAGCATACACATTTGCGATGGCCACCATCTTAGCCATGAGTGTTTATTTAACGAGTGACGATATTCACCAACGGGTAGCGATTATGATGAGTGAGATCAATGGACACCTTGTTAAGGATGAATACACTGCTGGGTCAATCCCCATTCGGTTTGAGCTGTGGAAAGCATCTTTACTTATCTTTGAGGAAAGCCCGATCATTGGTGTGGGGAAGGGTAACTTTCAGTATTCCCTTAACCACCTGATAGTTGAGAATAAAATACAAGACGTACCATTATTCAGTCACCCCCATAATGAGTTTTTCACCTTTATAGCTGAACAGGGGCTATTGGGTATTGGTTCCTATGCCTTACTGTTTGTCGTTCCTTTTTGTTTCTTCATCAGGCGCAAAAATAGCTCTGATTATAAGGTGAAAGCACTTTCCAGCGCTGGATTAGCGACAGTAATTGTATACTTTCTGTTAGGCTTGACGAACGTTGTATTGCTGCAAATGACAGTACTGACACTGTATGCCTTCTTAAATAGCTATCTGGCCAGCCAAATTATTTACCACCAAAAATCTTCATCCTCCTGTTAAGGGTGGGGTAAAAGGTCATTCAGATAACACCATGATTGATAAGAAACCACTAGCAGTAATTCATCACTCCCTCATCAACAGTGGTGGCATGGAGCGTTACGCTTTCGATCTGATCACCGGGTTGCTTCACCACACGGACGATCTGAAAATAGTTAGCAGAAAAATTGACAGGCAGTTAGTGAAGGATTTCAACAACAAGCTGACCGAACTCCCCACCAGTATATTTACGCCTCAAAAGCTGAAAAATCGGATATTTGCCCACAAAGTCATTAAATCTGGCTTACTTGACTCATGCCTGACCATTGGGCCTGCCCGGATTCCTGGCATTGATATCGCCATTGTTGGTGGTACCCATATGGGGCATATTCTTAATGCCAAAAACGGAAGAACGAGCTTTTGGGACAGACTGGAACTCAACAGTGAACGTTCATATTATCAGCAGGCAAAACTGATTATTGCCCATTCCGACCTGATGAAGGAAGAATTGATTGACTTATATAATGTGCCCGAGTGCAAAATCAGAGTGATTTACCCGCCCGTTGACACTACCCGATTTAATCTTGATAACGAAACCAAACGAGATGAATTACGGACAAGATTTGGTTTTGAAAAAGATGAGATAGTGTTTCTGTTTCCATCGTCTAGCCACAAGCGAAAGGGGCTTGATCTTATTTCGCCGTTGTTTATGAATTCAACATTGCCAATTGTGCTTGCTGTCGCTGGCAGCCCTGTTGACTGTCAATCCAATAATATACGTTACCTTGGTCGTTTAGATAATATTGAAGAGGCATATTCTGCTGCTGACTATACGATCCTGGCGTCCAGCTATGAACCTTTTGGCCTGGTAGGACCTGAATCAGTGCTTTGTGGGACCCCTATTGTTTTGTCAGAAAACATTGCCTGTAGCCAAACTATCAAACAAGCCGCCAAAATTACTTTTGACAGAGAGTGCAATGAATCAATTACAGCGGCCATGCAAGAGGCCATCAAGCGCCATAAAGCTGGAGAACATCGACTTGAAGAGCCGTTACAGCATCTAATGTACCAACCCATGATTGATAGCCATGTTCAACAAATTCTTGAGTGTGTCAAACAAATTTGAAATAGTGAATATAAATAAGCCGTTAAAATCTGCCTTATTGCTCCCAATATTAGGGGACTGGGAGGGGCAGAGCGGGTACCTAGTCAATATTGCCAATTACTTTGTAAAAGGTGACCTTAAAGTCACACTCATTTAAGAGACTCGAAAACATATTCCCTTTTAACATGCAAGATTTCATTACAGAAAAATCTAACAGCATAGCTGTAAGTCATGCTATCGACCTTGCGCTACAAAAAGGCAGTAAGATACACGACAAAGATATATTGTAGTCCTCATCAAAGACTATACTTAAAAAATGCATGCTAATGAACAGCTCCGCTTCAACCATTAGTGAAAGTACTGTATATTCCATTGAGTAACTGCTCAGATCCAGCACGGCACCTCAGTAATAGGCAAAAATCGAGTCGTCTACTATGTAACGAAAATAGAGATCTACTTAAGAATGAAAGCATATGTCACCTTAATCGAAGACCATCACCTAACCTGTTAGAGCACACCTAAACACTTATCATGCCAAAAATTGTTATATTGATTACAAACAGACTCATTAAACTCACTGGGAATTTATGCAAAATCTTAAGTTATGCGTTTCATTTTATATTGCCAAGAGTTCGGTTCACAATCCCTCAGCATTCTAAGGCTTTAGTGAATACAACCCAAGAACAACAGGTTCCAAAGGTAATCTGGCAGACGAACTACTCCAATGCATGTGCTTTACCAGTCTATTTGAACTATCTCTTTAACCGAATGTTGTCACTGGATTATGAGTATCGCTATGTCAGCACAGAAGACAGAGAAGTATTTATGAAAGCCAATGCCAAGCCAGAGGTCTATGATGCCTACATGAAGCTGACAGACGGTGCTGCCCAGGCTGATCTTTGGCGATTAACTGTGCTGTACTGCAATGGTGGCGTTTATATGGATATTGACGCAACACTAGTCTGGCCTCTTAAGAGTATTCTCAAAGATGTTGACAACGCCTTATACATTAAAAATAAGAAAAATACAGAATATACCAACTATTTTCTCGCCACGGCTGCTGAGAACCCGGACTACCAAGCCGCCATTCTTCAGATTGTGAGAAATATTGAAAGCTATGACTCAGAAGGAGTTTACAATACAACAGGGCCAGGAGTATTAACTCAAATTCTCAACGACAAAAATGTTGCCTCAAGAGATCGCAACTATGTCTGTATTCAAGGTGGTTTTACTAATGAGTATTTCCAATATATGGATAAGCCTCGCGGAAAATGGATCTATAAAGACGAAAAAAAACTGATCAAAAAGTAATCAACTCTCATCTATATCATGAAAAGATCGTAAGACATTTAACGCATTTAGAAATTATACTACAATGGCCTCACTCAAATTTCAGCTTTCTCCTGAACATGCTCAAAGTCAGTATTTCCATCATCACCAAAAACGCCATGCCTCGAGTCAGGGAGACGCTTGAGTCTATAAAGTGGGCAGATGAGATTATCGTCCTCGACTCTGGCAGCACCGACGCAACCATTGCCGTCTGTAAAGAGTATACTGATCACGTTTATGAAACCGACTGGCCTGGTTTTGGCATTCAATTTCAACGGAGCCTGGATAAATGTACGGGAGATTGGTTAATTTCGGTTGATGCTGATGAAGTAATTACTGTCGAACTAAAAAATGAAATTTTGCAAGCAATCAGCAACGCTCCTGAAGGCGTCAATGGTTTTGCTTTTCCGAGGCTCTCCCATTTGTGCAACCAGCCTATTCATCATTGTGGGTGGAGGCCGGATTATGTACCAAGAGTCTTTCGCAGAGGGTTTGTGAAATATACTCCTGACCTGGTGCACCCAAAGCCAGTTATTGATGGGGTAACCAATAAACTGAAAAATGACTTGATCCATTATTCATTCGACTCCGTTGACTCTTTACTGGATAAAGCAAACAGCTATTCGACTCTGGGGGCGCAACAACTGTTTGAACGGGGCAAACGAGCTACCATTTTTAAAGCAGCCTACAAAGGATTCTGGGCATTCATTCGTACGTACTTTCTCAGGCTTGGCATTCTTGATGGAAAATACGGGTTTATCATTGCTATATCAAATGCTGAGGGCACATACTATAAGTATGCAAAGCTAGCAATGATGCATAATCAAGAAAAAGTGAAATGAAAACTTCCCTGATCATCACGACCTATAACTGGCCCAAAGCCCTTGCCGCCGTTTTGGAGTCAGCCAGGCACCAAATCCAACTACCACTTGAAGTTCTTATCGCAGATGACGGTTCGTCCAGCGGTACAAGTCAGCTAATCGAAGAATGCGCTGAAAGCTTTCCCTGTCCACTGCATCATATCTGGCAGGAAGACGATGGCTTCCGTGCTGCAGCCATTCGGAATAAGGCTGCGGCTAAAGCTAAAGGTGAATTTATCATTTTTATTGATGGTGACACGCTTATCAGGCCTGAATTTATAAAAAACCATCAACGTTTGGCCATGCAAGGTTATTTTTCAGCAGGAAACCGTGTGTTGCTGACCAGAGACTTCACTCAACAGGTGTTATCCGAAAACCTGCCTGTTGCCCAATGGCAACCCGGAGCTTTTAACGCGCATCAAATAAATCGTCCATGGGCGCTTAATACCCTGACGCTTGGGCCATTACGACTGTTGAAGAGGAACCAGTGGAAAGGGGTTAAAACCTGTAACCTGGGTGTCTGGAAAGAAGATCTGGTAGCTGTTAATGGTTTTGATGAGTCCTTCGTAGGTTGGGGATATGAAGATTCTGAGCTGGCTATTCGTCTTCTAAACAAAGGCATTAAACAGCTGGACTGCCGATTTGCGGCAACAGTAATGCATCTATGGCATAAGGAAAATGACCGTACTCGTGAAAAAGAAAATCTGGAGATGCTCAACACAGCCATTATAAGTAAAAAAGCCGAAGCTATTTCTGGAATAAAGCAGTATTTATAATCATTCGATCAGTTAGAATAACCCCAGTAAATTTTCCACGGTAACCACTCACTATGAAAGTCACGATTTTCGGTATCGGCTACGTAGGCCTGGTGCAGGCTGCGGTTCTGGCAGAAGTGGGTCATGATGTTGTCTGTGTCGACATTGACCAAAACAAGGTGGATAACCTCAAGCGCGGCATCATTCCCATCTACGAGCCCGGGCTTGAATCTATTGTGAAAGAGAACAGTCAGGCTGGTCGGCTGCACTTTACGACGGATGCCGCCGAGGGCATCGCCCATGGTACCTTGCAGTTTATTGCCGTGGGAACGCCGCCGGATGAAGACGGTTCTGCCGATTTGCAATATGTCCTCGCCGTGGCCAGCACCATTGCCGAGCATATGGAGGACCGGAAAATCATTGTGAACAAGTCCACGGTCCCTGTAGGCACCGCCGATAAAGTGGCCGCCAAAGTAGCAGAAGTTCTGCAGAAGCGAGGGGTTCAGCTTGAGTTTTCTGTCGCGTCTAATCCTGAGTTCCTGAAAGAAGGAGCGGCTGTTAATGACTGCATGAGACCGGATCGAATTGTGGTTGGAACTGACAGTGCTGATCTTAAAAACAATCATGTGACTGATACCATGAAAGAGCTTTACGCCCCTTTCAACCGCAACCATGACCGTATGATTTTTATGGATGTGCGCAGTGCCGAACTGACCAAGTATGCAGCGAACTGCATGCTGGCCACCAAAATCAGCTTTATGAATGAGATAGCTGGCCTGGCTGAACGACTGGGGGCCGATATTGAGATGGTGCGCCAGGGGATCGGCTCTGACCCCCGTATTGGCTTCCATTTTATCTACCCTGGCTGTGGCTACGGTGGCTCCTGTTTCCCAAAAGATGTTCAGGCACTGAAAAGAACCGCAGAGGACATTGACTTTGAACCGCTGGTTCTCAGAGCGGTTGAAGAACGAAATGCCCAGCAGAAAAATGTTCTGTTGACCAAACTCAGCACGCACTTTAATGGACAGCTGGCAGGTAAAACCATTGCGCTTTGGGGGCTGGCATTCAAACCCAATACGGACGATATGCGCGATGCCCCAAGCCGGGTGCTGATGGAGTCACTCTGGCAGGCCGGGGCACAAGTTCAGGCCTATGACCCGGAGGCGATGGAAGAGGCACAACGCATCTATGGTCTTCGGGATGACCTGACACTGTCTGGTACACAACAGGCGGCAATTAAAGGTGCCGATGCCCTGGTTATCTGCACCGAGTGGCGTCAGTTCCGTGCGCCCGACTTTGACCAGCTTAGAGCGTTATTGAATGAGCCTGTAATTTTTGATGGTCGTAACATGTACGAGCCAGAACGAATGAGACAGAAAGGCTTCACTTACTACGCTATTGGTCGTTGATGCCCTGGAATCTCCCTTAATTAACCTGGTCATGTAGCGTTCGAACTCCTGTCATCCTGAACCTGTCGAAGGATGGTGCCACCAGACTTCGACAAGCTCAGTCTGAACGTAGTTTTGAAACTCAGAATTATGCAAATTATTCCGGGGCAATTCCTAAGCCCACCTTACAGGTAAAACCACG
This sequence comes from Endozoicomonas sp. SESOKO1, assembly GCF_024606265.1. Classification (GTDB taxonomy): domain Bacteria; phylum Pseudomonadota; class Gammaproteobacteria; order Pseudomonadales; family Endozoicomonadaceae; genus Endozoicomonas. The sequence continues at coordinate 21,462 of NZ_JAHHPP010000404.1, read as the reverse complement.
ATGAAATATCTGGTCACCGGAGCCGCAGGCTTTATTGGCTTCTTTACCACTAAACGTCTCTGTGAAATGGGACATGAAGTGGTTGGCATTGATAATCTCAATGACTATTACGACGTCAGCCTCAAACACGGCCGCCTTAATGAACTGGCTCTGCTGAAAAACTTCCGTTTTGTTGAACTCGACCTGGCCGATCGCGAGGGTATTGCGGCACTGTTCAAGCAGGAAAAGTTCAACCGGGTGATCCATCTGGCTGCTCAGGCGGGTGTCCGTTACTCCATCGACAACCCAATGGCCTATATCGACAGCAACCTTGTCGGCCATGCCACCATTCTTGAAGGTTGCCGCAACAACCAGGTACAACACCTTGTCTACGCCTCATCCAGCTCCGTTTATGGCATGAATACCAAAATGCCATTTTCAACGACGGATGCGGTTGACCACCCGGTTTCACTCTACGCTGCGACCAAGAAATCCAATGAGTTGATGTCCCACACCTATTCGCATCTTTATGGCATACCCACCACTGGCCTGCGCTTTTTCACCGTGTACGGTCCATGGGGTCGCCCGGATATGGCTTACTTCAAGTTCACCCAGATGGTCAACCGTGGAGAAGCCATCCCCATCTTTAATGAGGGCAAGCTGAAAAGAGACTTCACCTACATTGATGATATCGTGGAAGGCATCGTACGCATTCAGGATGTTATTCCGACCAGGTCAGATCATTTTGACAGCACTGACCCAAGTCGCAGCTCCGCGCCCTACCGGGTTTACAATATTGGTAATAACCAACCTGTTGAACTGATGACGTTTATTACAGCACTGGAAAATGCCATTGGTAAACAGGCCGAGAAACAGTATTTACCAATGCAGCCCGGTGACGTTTATGCAACCTATGCCGATGTCAGTGATTTGATGGAAACGGTGGGCTTTAAACCATCGACGTCTATTGAAGAGGGGTTAGAAAAGTTTGCTCAATGGTACATGAGCTGGCAGAACTAACAGAGATAATCAGATCATAAGATGCAGAAAGCAAACCATCTGCATCTTCTCCCCCCCTGTAAATCGCTTAAAGAGCGTCTATTGGCAGTTATCTCTCTATATCAAACAACAGCGGTAACATTCATATTACTATTGGCTTCTCGCAACCGCACAGCCGCCCGGTCAATCTCATTGATGTCTTTATCCCTGTAGCGCTCATACTCATTCAGGGCCTGTTGATAGCCCGCTTCAATCTGTTCAGATGTCAGTTCACCCGCCGGTAAACCCAGCAAATCACGGTCTATTCGCTCTTGTTCCTGTGCCTGGTGAACAAGTTTCCCCTGCAACTCCCGCTGTTTTGCCACCTGCAACTCCCGTTGTGTGACCAGTCGATATAACTGTTCCTGAGTGTGTTTGATAAGGCTCACCTCCCGGTCAAAGAGTTCTTTTGGCAGTCCTGATTGCGCCTTTTCATGGCAACGGGCTTCTGCCGCCTGATAAATAGCGTCCCTGGTCAATGCCTCTGTATCCTGCTGGATATTCAGTAGCTGTATCGCTGCCTCGATATTCTCAGGAGGCGGCATGGAAAAATAATTCGATGACTCTGTGTTCCCAACCAGCCTGTCCCTGATAGGGCGATTGATAAAGTTATCTTTGTGGTAAAGACGCCCCTCATTCATTTCATGGTTGGAGAGAAAGACAAAATCCAGGGCTACCTTGGCACATCCCAGGGACCTCAGGCCAAACGCGATGCCTGCTGCTAACGCACCCGTAGCCAGTATACTGTAGGGAGACAGATTAATTAACGAAATGAAAAAGCCAAGCAAGCTGCCATAGACGCCACCCACCACCATTCGGCTGCCAAAATACGTCAGTTTATTTTCATCACAGCGCTCCCCCTGGAACGGGAGATATCTCAGCCACCGAAAGCTGAGGAAGTCCCCGAGAACAGGCAGCTTTTCTATCGGGAGTCTGTCCAACACTACCGGCAGGCGATCAGTCGGGAACTGATCACTGGAATAATATCGCAATACGGCTTCCCCTATCGCTTCACAAGCCATGACCATGATGCCGGTCAGGGCCGATTTGAGAATGATCGGTAATGCCATCATACCAACCATAAAAGTAGCGCCAGCCATGGCCCAGACAGCCAGATATCCCGCCCAGTTGAATGCATCCATCACATGCCACAGGGTCGTTTCCACGGCACAGACAACCCTGCTGAACAGTGACTTGCAACGCTCAGTAACAGAGAAGGGGTCTTTTTTGATGTAGGTTCCATCAGGCTCGCTGGGCGAAATATCGCTACGACCATTTGCAGACTCTACAGAAGAGGCAGCACTCAACGCGGAAGACGGTGGCACCACCGGCAAAAGAACAGGTGACTGAATCATAGATGTTTTTGGACGTTGTTTTTGGACGTTGTTTTCGCAGCTCTCTTAACTACAATCTCTTAACTACAATCTCTTAACTACAATCTCTTAACTAAAAGCGCCAAGCGGTATAATCTCTGAAATTAGTGAGATTTAACTATAGATACACTTTTTCTGTTTGTGTGGCCTTTCCATCACTAAAAATTGAGGTACCCTTTCAAGGTCTCTTTGTTTCGCGATAACCAACTGATTATTAAAATAAAGGCAGAGTCAGACTATGATTGTTATTCGCCCCATACATGAGCAGGATCGTGAGGCTCTCTGGCAAATCGCCAACCAGACCGGTGCCGGATTCACCTCCCTGCAACCTCACCGCCCCATGGTTGATAATAAACTGGCATGGGCACTCACCTCCTTTCAGCAGGCGTCGCAGGAAACATCGCAGAAAAAAAGTACGTCTGAAACCGAGCAGAAAAATAACCTCTATCTGTTTGTGATGGAGGATACCGAAACCGGTCAGGTGGTGGGCACTGCGGGTATAGAGTCCGCTGTAGGGCTTGACGCTCCCTGGTATAACTATAAGGTGAGCAAACAGGTTCATGCCTCACAACAACTGGATGTCTATACCATGGTGGACACCCTGATGCTGTGCAGCGACCATACCGGCTTTTCAGAGCTATGTACGCTTTTTTTGCTTCCGGATTATCGCCACTCAAAAAATGGTGCCTTTTTGTCGAAAAGTCGACTGTTGTTTATGGCCGCCTTTCCAGAACTGTTTGCAGAAGACCTTTTTGCAGAAATGCGTGGCTACTGTGACGATCAGGAAGTTTCCCCTTTCTGGGAGGCCCTGGGTCGGCACTTCTTTGCCGTGGACTTTGAAGAAGCTGATCGCCAATCCACCGTCGATAAAGCATTTATTGCCGAGCTGATGCCTCGCCATCCAATCTACACCAATTTACTGCCTGATGACGCCAGGGAGGTTATTGGCATTACCCATGAAAGCACAACACCTGCCCGATATCTGCTGGAATCTGAAGGGTTCCACTACACCGGCTATGTGGATATTTTTGATGCAGGCCCACTTCTGGAAGCCAGAGTCAAGGATGTACGCTCAGTCAGGGATTCACGACAGTACAAAGTTAACATTGTGGAAAATAACACAACGGATCAACGGCGCTGGCTAATGGCCAATAATGAGTTGACCGATTTTCGCTGCATCATGGGCAATCTCTCCTACGAAGGACTGGAGTTCGTCCAAATTACCAGCGAGCAGGCTTCAGCGCTTAACATTGAAGAAGGCCAATTACTGCGGGTCGTGCCTTTATCATCCAGTTAGTCATCCTGAGTCAACGAATTGAGAGGATCAAGACCATGTCAGAAACCATCTCACAAACCAATGCACAGCAATGCCTATTTATCAATGGCCAGTGGCTTAAGGCAAATGGCAAACCCTTTTCATCGGAAAACCCGGGAACCGGCAATGTGCTCTGGCAGGGTGCCAGTGCCACGGCAGAGCAAGTCGATCAGGCGATAAGTGTCGCCCGGCAAGCCAGTCATCACTGGGCTGTTCGCCCTTTCCCCGAGCGAGAGGCATTAATCAAGGCGTTTGCCAGCGAGCTGGAGCAGAATAAAGAGCCTCTGGCGGAACTCATTGCCAGAGAAACCGGCAAGCCGCTGTGGGAAGCGAAAACAGAAGCGGCTGCCATGGCCGGTAAAATCGCCATTTCAATAAAAGCCTACCATGAGCGAACGGGTACGATTGAAAATGCCATGCCCGTAGGAAAAGCCGTCATCCGCCACAAGCCACACGGCGTTGTGGCGGTATTTGGTCCCTACAACTTTCCGGGCCACCTGCCCAATGGGCATATTGTTCCCGCACTGCTGGCGGGCAATACGGTGGTTTTCAAGCCCAGCGAATTAACACCGGCGGTTGCCGAATACACGATCAAACTCTGGCAGCAGGCGGGAATACCCGACGGTGTTATCAATCTGCTTCAGGGCGAGAAAGAGACCGGTATCGCACTGGCTGGACACCCGGGTCTTGATGGTCTGTTTTTCACCGGCAGCTCAAACACCGGCAAGATGATCCACCAGCAGTACGGTGGCCAGCCGGGAAAAATCCTGGCGCTGGAAATGGGCGGCAACAATCCGCTGATTGTCACCGAGATGGCCGATATCAAAGCCGCAGTACACGACACTATTCATTCAGCGTTTATTACCGCGGGTCAGCGCTGTACCTGTGCCCGTCGCCTTTTGGTTCCTGCAACGCCCTGGGGGGATCAGTTTGTTGATGCACTCACTGTTGCTGCGGCCAATATCAAAGTGGGTCAATGGAATGATCACGAAGCGCCTTTTATGGGAGCGCTTATCTCTGAAGCCGCAGCCAGACAGATATTGGCAGCCCAGGAAACGCTGCAAAACCTCGGTGGCAAAAGCCTGCTTTCCTCAACACATCTGCAAGCCGGAACCGGACTGGTATCTCCGGGTATTATTGATGTGACCAATATCAAAGACCGCCCTGATGAAGAGTACTTTGGCCCACTGTTGCAAATTATTCGTTACGACAGTTTTGAAGATGCTGTTGCAGAAGCCAATAATACACGCTTTGGTCTCTCTGCCGGATTGTTCAGCGAAGCACCGGAGCAGTACCAGTACTTTTTGCAGAGAATACGTGCGGGAATCGTTAACTGGAACCGTCCCATCACCGGTGCCAGCAGTGCCGCACCGTTTGGCGGCCCCGGTGACAGTGGCAACCACCGCCCCAGCGCCTATTTCGCTGCCGATTACTGCGCCTACCCGGTGGCCAGTGTGGAGTCGGAGACACTGTGTATGCCCAAAGAGCTTGCACCCGGGCTCGATTTGTAAACCGTCCCCACGCCTTGAACCGTTAATAAAGATGAAGAAGTAAATAATGAAAACAATAGAAGCCAACTTTGACGGACTGGTCGGCCCTACCCACAACTATGCCGGGTTATCCCGAGGCAACAAGGCCTCAATCCATCATGCAGGCAAAGTTGCAAACCCAAGACAAGCGGCACTCCAGGGTCTGGAGAAAATGAGGTCCCTTAATGAGCTGGGCTTTGTCCAGGGCGTGTTAGCCCCCCAGGAGCGCCCGGATTTAGCCACCCTGAGAAGGCTGGGTTTCTCAGGCAGTGACTCACGAGTCCTGTCTGATGCGGCGCAACAGATGCCTGCCGTTCTGGCAGCCTGCTGCTCCGCTTCCAGTATGTGGACCGCTAATGCAGCAACGGTCTCTCCCGGTGCTGACTGCGCTGATGGTAAAGTCCATTTCACACCGGCAAACCTGATCAACAAATTCCACCGATCTATTGAGCACGAAGTCACGGGAAAAATACTAAAATCGACGTTTAACAACCCTGACCACTTTGTTCACCACCAGGCTCTGCCAGCCACCGATTACTTTGGCGATGAAGGTGCCGCAAACCACACCCGTTTCTGCCATGACTATGGCGAACAGGGTGTTGAGTTTTTTGTTTATGGCCAGGAAGCCTTTAACCCACAAAGTGCTTTTAACCGGCAAAAGGCATCACCACAGAAATACCCTGCCCGCCAGAGTCTTGAAGCCAGTCAGGCTATCGCCCGCCTGCATCAGCTTGATCCCGGCAAGGTGGTATTTGCCCAACAAAACCCGGCGGTCATCGATCAGGGCGTTTTTCATAATGATGTTATTGCTGTCGGCAACCGCAACCTGCTGTTCTGCCATGAACAGGCGTTTGTGGGTCAGGCTGCTGTCTATGAGTCATTAAGAAAGGCTTATGGGTCGATGGACTTCCATCGGGACTTCCATATTGTTGAAGTAGCCGATCAACAGGTGTCAGTAGCGCAGGCAGTAGGCACTTACCTGTTCAATAGCCAACTGCTGTCACTGGAGAATGGCGGAACAATGATCGTTGTCCCCTCTGAGTGCGAACAGGAACCTGCGGTCTGGAGTTACCTGCAAAGCATACTGGACGACTCAAGCTGCCCTATCACGGATCTGAAGGTTTTTGACCTTCGCCAGAGTATGAATAACGGAGGCGGCCCGGCCTGCCTGCGACTGAGAGTGGCATTAAATGAACAGGAACTGGCAGCGACCAATCAACACTGCCTGATAAACGACCAGCGCATTTCATCCCTGAATAATTGGGTCAAAAAGCATTACCGTGACCAGTTGTCGGAAAAAGACCTGGCCGACCCGCTTTTACTGACAGAGTCCCGAACGGCCCTGGATGAACTGACACAAATTCTTAACCTGGGTTCAGTCTATCCATTCCAGAATTAATATAGCAAAAGAAATTAGTCTCGGCCGGGCGGGGCCGCCGAGGCCGCGCAGGCTTGACCCGCCCCTGAAGGGAGCGGGTTTGCGCCTCAATCCTGATCAACCCACTCAACATTAGTATCAACATCTTTAAAAGTGATCAGCTCCATCCGATTTACTCGATTATCAGTAGCCGTTGAATCACAGCAAAAAGCCTCTTTGATCTGCTTAAACGGATGAATGACTAACTCCTTGCCCCTGACCCCTTCTTTATAAGCCTTATACCAGTCGTAGGCGGCCAAGGCAGTAGCACCGACAGCGACAACCCCGGCAGCAATGCCCCAGGGCATGGCCATTGGCATGCCCACGTCAACTTCCTCGTTGTTACTGTTATAGCGTGCGGAAACATTGCCGTTGTTGGTTCCGTTAACCGCTGAAGTGGGCATGGTTATGGCGGAAGAGGTAGTAGTCGCTGGTAATGTGTGGGAAGTCTCCCTGCTTAATTCAGTGCTGTGCATATGGCGTGTCGATGCATCATCAATGCGGGTAGTGTGTGTTGTTTCAGGACTGCTGGAAGTTACACTGCCAAAAGCCCCACTGGTTTCCAAAGACGGGGATGAGCTGGGCTGTATTACTGATGACACTGGCTGGGATGAAACGGCTGGCATCGCTGAGGGCGAGCTGTCCAACAGTGATGACTTTAGCTCGTGGCGGCTAACAGCGGCCGTTGTTGGAGATGTGGGGGGGCTTTCAGTACCTGGGTTTGCTCCCGGGCAGTCTGAATCAGCACAGCCGGTATTGTCGATGCGGGTTGGCTGGCCAAAATTCGTCAGGCGAGTATTACAGGCAAATACACCATCGACTTGATCATTATGCCAGCTTTTGCCAGCGGCAATACCCGTATATTTTCCTTGGATAGTAGTTTCGCAAGCGGAGGTGTTGGTGATAATGCCAAAATTAAAATTGTCATAATGGTCCATGGCAATGCCCACCGCTCCGTAGCCTTCCCGACCGTCGCCCCAATTCCCTTCGGCAGCAATGTCGCACTTGATGGCGGTTGTTCTACTCACCTCTGTACCATCACGATTATAAGCCGCAGCAATAGCAGCACCACCGAAGGTATCACGATTTTTAACGGTCACCTCTACCGCTTTGGTCCCTTCAATCTCACAACCATTGGCATAACCGGCAGCAACCCCGGCGTGCCCTGCTGAACGCCCCCTTTCCTCAAACGACAAGTGTTTTGGGGCATATCCTTTTGCTCCGTCAGTCACTATTGTCGAATTAACAGCCAGGGTATTCTGAATTTCGCTGTTGACACACTCTGCCGTGACAATACCCAGACGGCTTCCATGGTACGATGTCTGGTCGGCTTTCAGATGATTATCGGTGGCCCTGGTGTCCCGTATTGTACAGCCATGGGCATAGCCAACGACCACGGCACTGTGAGTGCCTCTATTGCGCGAATTCGCACCCCTTCTTATTCTGAAGTTGTTACCGATGGCCTGTGTACCCTCAATAAGGCAATTATACGCCACCCCTGCGACACCGCCCCCCAATCCCGTCTTCGTGGTCAGTGTCATCTTGTTATCGATCAGCGTTGAGTTCCTGACCTTAACGTTGCTCCGATCAATAAGTCCTGCCACCAAAGCAATACGTGGATTTGGATCTAAGCCAAAATCTCGGGCTGTTGCTGTTATCTCGCATTTTTCAACTCTGTTGTTGTCGATGCGCGAATTCCCCCTTGCTATGCCTGTTAACATACCTGCAATACTTTTGTAGGATTCACCTCTCAAAGCATAACGATGAACATTGATAGTGCTGTGGATGACCTGATTGTCCCGCAGCGTGGCATCACCATTCATCACTCCGGTCAACATGCCCAGCGGTGTTTGATCCTGGGTCGTTACATGGATTTTCGAATATTCAACACGGTTACCCTCCAGGGTGGATGAACCGGACATTTGGCAGGCGATGGCGGCCCTGGGTGCACGCCATCTTACCGAGCGAATACCGGCACCCGTGACCACCAGTTGACGGACTCGCCCATTCCCCTCCACTTCCTCAAACAGGCAGTTATTCGAAAGTTCGATGGTTTTATTATTACCGTAATAATCGCCGGTGAAATGGCGGATGGGTGGGAGATTGGCAGCATTAATTTTGTCCGCCATCTGGGTGTAGGTACCATTGCGTGGAAAACAGGGTTCCTTGCCAATTTTACCCAGCGTTGCCCGGTCGAGGACCGGAATCGGCTCACCTGGGCAACCGGGCAGACTGGTGGTGGGCATAGTCGTTGGCGCTACTGTGGTTGTTCCAGGTCTGCTGGAAGACACCGCCGGAGTCCGGGCAGAAGATGGATGGACAATGTCGTCAGACACCGAACTGCTGGCCAGTGATGGTGAAGCCATGGCCGCGGCCGACGCTATTGCTGGAGAGGGTGATTGGGCCAGAGTCTCAGAGCGGGTGGTTGCATTGGCAAAAGCCCCACTACTGACCGAGGTTCTCAAAGGCGGGGATGAGCTGGGCTGTAATGCCGATGATAGAGGCTGGGACATTGCTGGTATCGTCGAGTTTGCAAGCAGCGATGAGGTCAAACCACTGCTTTTCGCTGAGCCTGAACTCAATGATGGGGATGGTCCTATCTCTGAAGGCGGCAGGCTTTGCGTACTTGATGTTGCTTGCCTGCCGCTTGCAGGAGTGGCGCTGGCTTCACCGGAGTGCATGCTGTTACTGGAGGAACCATCGGTGCTCGTCGAGAAAGGAGTAATTACCGGATCGGAATTTATACTGTTTGCCACTGGCGTGTAAGAAGAGTTGCCGGAAGCGGCAGAGGGGGCAGAGTTATCAGACTGGGCCTCACAACCTGGCAGACTTTTTACCGCCAGATAGAGCATAACGCACTGGTTAATGGCATGGAGATAGCCTTTGGCCGGAATAGCCTGCTGGATCAGACGCAAGGCCAGATCCTTTGGCTGAAGCTCCAGCGACACCCAGGGAGTCGGCTGCTGGCCGACGGGGGGATCGAAGTCAGCGCACGGAGGAATCGATTTAACCAGTTCACCACCGAAGTTCCAAACGGCTGTCCAGCGGGAAAAACGCCCCGGGTCCACAGGGGGATTAGTGACTGCCTGATCGGACGACGGTGTACTGTTTACGCTGGTATCGGGCGTTTTGTTGTACGAAGGGATCATAAAACGATTTTCCTGTTAAGTGATTATTGTGAAGTTCTGTGCCATCCAACATGGTACTGGTACCTTGAGCGTTTGCTGCGGTGGTCTTGCCGCTGCAGCCAGAGTGAGCACGGTATCTGACCTGGTGTTTGCCTGGCCGGTGGAACGATTTGATAAGAACTATTGTCCAATTTTTTCCTGGTCAGAGGCGAAATGCCGCCTACAAATCTAGATACTAATGAGAATGATTGTTATTGTTTTTAATGTTTGTTTTTCTCCGGGAGGTTTTCTGAGAATGCGTCCGTAGCGGGAATGGCAGAAATGTGGATAAAAATTTTTGATTCTGGGGATAATAGAGGGGCTATTTGACGAAGAAGCAGGAATTTTCAGATCAATTTATCGCATCCGCACGACTGCATGGATGCAGGAGCGGATGCCGTGTAGGGCGTTCTATTCTCGGACCATATAAGGCTCCTAGTGTTTTTTAGATTTCTTCTCTGCCAGCCATTGCTCAAAACTCCCTGGCGGAGGTGGTGGAGGTGGTGGATTATCGGCCCCTGAAGCGTCATCCCCTGAACTTCCCACCGTGTCATTCTCGGATGGAGGCATAGCCTTGATTTCTTCCCGCGCTGGTGGCCAACCGGATGTGTTATCAGGCTCTTCGACACGCATGCTCTCACTGTCGTCCTGCCAATGGTCAACATCCGGCACCACACCAAAACCGCTATTCAGCCTTCGAAACCCTGGTTTATCACCACTGGACTCAGGTACGTTTAGCCTGATGCCCAGTGCATCCATAATAAACCTGGACAAAATTTTTACCTCAAGAGCATAGGGATCATTGGTCATTAAATCTGTGATACCAAGTACCTCTGGAAGACGATTGAAAGATTCGTCAGAGAACTTTCCACCCACTATCACCTTTTCAAAAACTTCCGGGACAAAGCGCCGCTGATGATTCAACTCATTGAGCTTTTGAGCTATGGCACGCTGAGCGATATTATAAGGATCCATCCAGTCATCGTTTTGAGGATCCAGCTCAAGATACTTTCGGGAGGCATCTTCAATGGCCAGTTTTACCCGTTGAGTGATAACCCCGTCCCTTATCAGTCGTTCACGCACCTGATCTTCAGAAGCATTCTGCCAGTAACTGTCCCGGGTGTGACAGGCAAACAAAGCGCGGAATAAGCCGACGCCATCATCATTCTTAACCGGCAACGTCGGTAACGGCTGGGTAGATGAAGGTGGCACGCCTATATCCCAGGTAACGACTTCCTCTTCAAAATGAACGCTTCTCCCATCAACATAACGTCGATGTGGGCTGGATTCATCATCCACCGGGGAACCTATGGCTCTACTGACATCTTCAGACCATTCAGGCCCAGGTTCAGGCGGCCTATTTGAACGTGGCGGGCTGGTCCGTGGAAATGTCGGCAAGCCGACACCAGAGTCGCCATCCTCATCGTTCTCAGGCTTGCCCTTTAAACGATGTTCTAACTCCGTCATCAACGTCGCCCTTGCGCCAAGCGCTTCTTCATTGGCTTTCCCTGTATAATACCTTTCACGAGCGAGCGCATTGTAAGCCTTCCTGGCCCTTTCGACTTTTTCCTCATGTTCAATCGCTTCAGGTGGAAGAATTTCGTCCCCAAAAGCTGAGTCCCCGTCATCAGAAACTACGGATGCCTTCCCGGGATCACTGGTAATTTGAATTGAAGAACGCGGCTCTGCCGACTCGGGAGTACTAACGTTCGCTGGCCTTCCTGAAGACACAAGGTTGATGCCATCAAAATGAAGCCTTATCGCTGGGTGTTGAATGGAATCATAACGGGCCTGAAAACCCTGAATCTCCTGGTCAGGCGAACCCAGCTGAACCAGCTGGGAAAGAAGAGTGTTAAATTCTTGAGCACCATCAATAATTGTCTGTCCGGTGAGGGCAGGATTATAAGCGGACTCTTTTTCCAGTTTCAGTGTATTAACCAATTCCACTGATTTCTGCACCCATGACTTCAAGTCCGATAAATCCAAACCATCCAGTTCCGGTGGAATTAACCGGATTTTCTGCCCATCTGGCGAATTGAACGTTACTTTAACATCACCCGACTTGTCTTTTTTCAGCTGTTTAATGGTTGCCTTATGTGCTTTTTTAAAGGCGATAATGAGTTCATCATTTGGAAGATCCCATTTATCACTCATTTTGTCCTGAATTTTTCCCAGTGCAGTTACCGTTGCGTCAATATATTTCATCTCCTTGATGGTCCTGAAGCTTTGTTCCAGAGGCTGATCAACGGCCAAAAGCTTAGTTAAATCGTGCTTGATTCTTTCAATCCCCTCCGGTCTATTTGGAGAAGCCATACTCCCGGTGGCATTTACTGGCTGAACATTTTCAGGAAGCCTGCTATCTGAGGCAGGGTCACCATTTTCCGGAATCTGCTTTCCTGCTGGATGAGAAGATACGCTCTGCCTGGTTGACGTTGTACCAGTCTCTGCAGTTTCTCCGGCACCGCTATGTATCTGGGGCACTGAAGAGTCCACTGGTTTTCCTGATGATGGGGATCCTGGAGGGTTCATAGAAAATCCTTTTCAATCAATATTGATTCAGACAAGCGTCCAATAGTTAATTTATTAATTAATACATGCTGGTGAGTTACATTAGATACAACATCGATAAGAAAGACAAAAATCAATAAAAACAAAATATTAGAGCAACTTGTTTTTTTGACAAATCCCATAAACAACAGGGGGAAAATTCAAAATGTGACACTTGCTCAGCAACTACAACCATCATTTAAAATTAAAACACCCAATACTTGATAAACAAAAACAACAAGAACATAGTTTTATAAAGGAGTGAATCATCACCAGATATTCATCTTGTGTAGAAATACCGTATTCAGGCAAGCCTATGATTAATTTTTTGATCAGAGTATTATTTACAACTGTTTTTTTTATTGCCCCCGCAGGGTGGTTAGGATTTAAGCTTTATGCTGAAACCCAGTTGATTGAAGCAATAAACGAATTTAAGCCTATGGCATCTGATTACGCAGATATACAGTTTGATGAAGTTAATGTTCATATAACTGGTAAAGTATCAATAACGGAAATAACAGTCACGCCTAAATATACGTTCAAAACTCCAATTAACATAGAAAGATTATCGGTTATTTTCCCCAGCACCTTGTCAATGATGAAGACCATGTATGATGTTATTAACGAAGGAGGCTCAGAGCTGCCGGATTCTCTGCGCATCCAGTATGATGGGGTTCAACTGCCATTAGCCGGTAACGAACATTTCTTTACAGGATTCAATGATAAACGCCAGTTACAACTCAAAGAAACACTGCAGGGAGAATTAGAACCCCTCTGTGGCAGTGAATATATTATCGGTCTGAATCAATTGAGGCAGATGGGTATTAATACACTTATTAATAAACACTTCTGGGAATATAATTATACTCCCGAAAATCAGGAAATGGTGATTCGATTTGGAATCAGCGCCACTAATTTATACAAAGCATCATTACAGACAAGCTTTTACAAAAAAGGGACGCCTGTTATCAGCAACTTTATGCAAATCCCCCCCCTGACCAATGCTGAATTTACCTATCAGGATGAAGGCCTGGTCAGGATGAGCAACCAGTATTGTGCCCTGAGCTCTGGAATTTCCACAGTAGAATACATTAACCGTCTAAACAATTTACCTGACAGTTTTTACTTCCATACAACAGGCATTGTTCCTAATGGAGCGATGAAAAATGCCCACATCGACTTTCTGAGAAATCCAGATACCGTGTCCATCAAGGCACATTTACCCCCCAACTTCCATCCTGAGGCTTTATCTGTCTATGATACTGAACTCTGGGTTTCATCATTTGGCCTTTCTCTGGAGGTTAACAACAGCACCGTCACCCCTTTTGAAATCGTCACCCCAGCTCATTTTGATCCTGCAGGGAGTAGTTCAGATGATGTGGAAATGACGGAAACCCCTTCCAGGAACGCCGAACCACACATCAAGAAGGAGATAAAACCTCAGCCCATCTATGGAGATGAATCCAAAACCTACATCTTTGTTGATGAACTGCCTTCAGCCAACCAGGAAATAGACTTACTGAAACAGCAGCAGTCCAGTGACATTCCAATTTATGAGTTACCGAATCATATCGGTGCCTGGTTAGAGGTTTATGTAGATCCGTCAAAAAGTTTCAGAGGAGAACTGATCGCAGTCGAGCGTGAAAGGCTGTTACTAAAGGTTCGATCTGCAGGGGGCAGCATCACAATTCCCATTAAGCTTCATCGCATTAAATCTGTTAAGCCCCGATAAAATGCAAAACGTTGATGTCAAAAAAAACCGGCATTTGATATCAAATGCCGGTTTTGCTTTATGCTCTATAAGCGGTTGGCAAACAAAAGCCGGATCTTAAAGTCCAGCATATCTGCCGGGAAGCATCACATCATGCCGCCCATTCCACCCATACCGCCCATGCCGCCCATATCAGGCATAGCTGGAGCGTCGTCCTGAGGCTCATCAGCAACCATGGCTGCCGTTGTGATCATCAGGCCAGCAACAGAAGCTGCGGCCTGCAGGGCAGAACGGGTTACCTTGGCTGGATCCAGGATACCCATTTCGATCATGTCGCCGTATTCACCGGTAGCTGCGTTGTAACCGAAGTTGCCAGAGCCAGCCTTAACCTTGTCAACAACCACAGATGCTTCGTCTCCCGAGTTAGCAGCAATCTGACGCATTGGCGCTTCCAGGGCACGCAGGATCAGTTCGACACCAGCGCGCTGCTCAGGGTTAATGGTTTCAACGTTGATGGCAGACAGGGCGCGAACCAGGGCTACACCACCACCGGCAACCACGCCTTCTTCAACCGCAGCACGGGTTGCGTGCAGGGCATCTTCAACGCGGGCTTTCTTCTCTTTCATCTCAACTTCGGTAGCAGCGCCTACCTTGACAACCGCAACGCCACCAGCCAGCTTGGCTACGCGCTCCTGCAGCTTCTCTTTGTCGTAGTCAGAAGAAGAGTTTTCGATCTCGGCACGGATCTGCTCAACACGAGCCACGATGTCAGCCTGAACACCAGCACCGTCAACGATGGTGGTGTCTTCTTTGGTGATCTGTACGCGCTTGGCAGTACCCAGGTCGTCCAGAGTGGCCGTTTCCAGAGACAGGCCGACTTCTTCAGAGATCACAGTTGCGCCAGTCAGGATAGCGATATCCTGCAGCATCGCCTTGCGACGGTCACCGAAGCCAGGCGCTTTAACCGCAGTTACCTTGACGATACCGCGCATGTTGTTCACCACCAGAGTCGCCAGGGCTTCGCCTTCAACGTCTTCAGCAATGATCATCAGTGGCTTGCCAGCTTTGGCAACGGATTCCAGAACGGGCAGCAGTTCACGGATGTTGGAGATTTTCTTGTCAACCAGCAGGATGAATGGGCTTTCCAGTTCAGCGGACATTCTTTCCTGATTGTTGATGAAGTATGGAGACAGGTAACCGCGGTCAAACTGCATGCCTTCAACGACTTCCAGTTCGTTTTCCAGACCGCTGCCTTCCTCAACAGTGATAACGCCTTCCTTGCCGACTTTTTCCATGGCTTCAGCGATGATCTGGCCAACAATTTCATCAGAGTTGGCAGAGATGGTACCCACCTGGGCAATGGATTTGCTGTCTTCACAGGGAGTGGACATGGCCTTGAGCTGTTTCACAACAGCAATAACCGCCTTGTCGATACCGCGCTTCAGATCCATTGGGTTCATGCCGGCAGCAACGTACTTCAGGCCTTCGTTCAGGATGGACTGAGCCAGAACAGTAGCCGTAGTGGTACCGTCACCTGCCTGGTCGTTAGCCTGGGAAGCCACTTCCTTAACCAGCTGGGCACCCATGTTCTGGAACTTATCTTTCAGTTCGATTTCCTTGGCAACGGAAACACCATCCTTGGTGATGGTAGGAGCGCCAAAGGACTTCTCCAGCAGAACGTTACGGCCCTTGGGACCCAGAGTGGCCTTTACAGCGTCAGCCAGGATGTTGACGCCCTTGAGCATTTCTTTGCGAGCTTCGTCGCCGAATTTAACTTGTTTAGCTGCCATGGTTGGTGACCCTGTGCACTATTTATAGAATCTTACAAAATCTTGTTACAAACTCTTGTTACAAGATCTTGTGAAACCGAAAAAATACTGTGTAACTGCTTAACAATCAGTCTTCCAGAACGGCGGAAATGTCACTCTCAGACAGAATGATCAGCTCTTCACCGTCAATCTTCACGGTGTTTGAGTCTGCATACTTGCCGAAGATAACCTTGTCACCAACGTTAACGCCAACAGGACGCTTTTCACCATTGTCCAGAAACACGCCATCGCCGACTGCAACCACAACACCCTGGTTAGGCTTTTCAGTTGCAGTACCAGGCAGTACGATGCCACCAGCAGAGGTAGTTTCTTCTTCGACACGACGAACGACCACGCGATCACGCAACGGACGGATTTTCATCGATTCTTTCTCCAACAGTTTGCTTATGCCGTGCAACCATTTGCAGGTTGCTCGCTATCAACGTAATGGCAGTAAAACGAAGTGCTATCGCTTTACTGTGGTTCGGTTTACCCGAACCGCCCTGCTATTCACCAGGGATAAAATTCACTTTGGCACAGGCCTTTAATGAACATTCAAGGCCTTGCCGAAGGCTTATCAGGTGTCCCACTTAGTATGGGTGGCTGGTACAGTTTTCAAGAGGCCAATGGAAAAAAAATGATATTTCCACAAAATTTTCCACAAAGATCAGGGATCACACTTTCTGTAGACTGGCAAATTCGTTAAATGTTCAGAAATCAAGGCTTATCAATTACTGCCATCATCATCTTCACGGGTATAGTCCCCATCAAAAGTATGATTAAGATGGTTTTGATCCTTATGCCAGCCCCCCTCACGACGATACTCAGCCTCGTAGATATTGCTTTGCGGAACCTTTACTCCGTTGACTTTCAGCCAGCGGCGGATCAACCACCGACGAACCGGTGGAATCAACAGAAACATCCCCAGAATGTCAGTAATAAAACCGGGGATCACCATCAACAGGCCACCCAGGGCAATGACCAGGTTTTCCAGCATTTCCATAGCGGGCAGTTCGCCTGCAGACATCTTCTGCCGGGCTTGTAATGTGGTTCTGAAGCCCTGACGGCGAATCACCTCGATGCCAACAAATACCGACAGAATAACCAGGGCAACCGCATTCCAGGCTCCGATGATACTGCCCACTTTGATCAGCACCACCATTTCCAGAATGGGTAAAAGAATAAATAGCAGAAAGAGGAAGCGCATAAGTGGCCCCGTTAATCCCCGTGAATCTCATAGGAGCCTCTTATATAGGGGCAGTGTCGTTTTTTTCAAGGGTTATCAGGTGAAAGTGTCGTCAAGCCGCTTTGGCCATGGCAACCAGTTGCTGACGAACGGCCATGGCACTGTCAGCATTTTCTGGAAATGGGATACGGACAACTTTTCTGACCAGAAGGATATGCATGCCTTCTGAGTCGACCCCGGCCATTTTTGGGCTAACCCCTTCAGGAATCACAATGTTAGCAGCCAGACAATACTTCACCATGGCATCCACAGTGTGTTGACCGCATTATATGGGAATGAGATTTATTATCAATAAGCGCTATAAATGTTGTCTTTTATTCAGATTCGTTTCAGGATGATCGTCGTACCGTTTAGCAACAAAGTATAAGAACAATTATGAACATCAAAAATAAAAATATCCTGATCACCGGTGCCGCCAGGGGACTTGGCCTGGCAATGGCCAATTGGTTTGCAGAGCGTGGTGCCAATTTGGGTCTTATCGATCTTGATACGCCCGAACTTCATCAAACAGCGGAACTTTGTCGTGCAAAAGGGGTTAACGCGGTAGCACTGCCTGCGAATGTTGCTGAGGAGGCCCAGGTTGAAGCGGCTGTTCAGAAAGCCTGTGCGGAACTTGGCCCATTGAATGGCCTGATAAACAACGCCGGTATTCTCAGGGATGGTCTGCTGATCAAAGCCAAAGATGGCAAAGTGACTGACAAACTCTCCTTCGACAAATGGCAGTCCGTGATTAATGTTAACCTGACCGGCGTATTCCTCTGTGGCCGTGAAGTCGCCGCCAGTATGATCGACAGTGGTTCACAGGGCGTTATTGTCAATATCGCCAGCATTGCCCGTGAAGGGAACTTTGGACAAAGCAACTACTCCGCTGCCAAAGCCGGTGTCTCAGCCATGACGGTGACCTGGTCCAAAGAACTGGCTAAATACGGCATCCGTTGTGCAGCCATTGCCCCGGGGGTTATTGAAACGGCAATGACCGGCAGCATGAAGCCGGAAGCCAAAGCCAGATTAACTGCCGGCATTCCCGTTGGACGCATGGGAACACCGGAAGAGATTGCCCAAACCGTCGGCTTTATTTTTGAAAATGATTATTACAATGGCCGGGTTTTAGAGCTGGATGGTGGGTTAAAACTCTAACCTTGGTATACTGGGATACTTCTCTCCCATGACTTGCCTGAAACAGAACCCGTGCAAAGACTCAATGACCGACAGGCCGAGGCCGTAAAATATATCGATACTCCCCTGCTGGTACTGGCCGGTGCCGGTAGTGGTAAAACCAGTGTTATCACCACCAAAATTGCCTACCTGATTCAACAGTGCGGTATCAGTGCCAGAAACATTGTCGCCGTTACCTTTACCAACAAAGCCGCCCGGGAAATGAAAGAACGGGTTGGCAAGCTGGTAAAAGGCAGAGCCTCTTCGGGGCTAACGGTTTCTACCTTCCATAACCTTGGCCTGAATATTATCCGTCGTGAGTACCAGATTCTGGGCTATAAACCCGGGTTCTCGATTTTTGACCAGCAGGATGCCCGATCACTGATTACCGATCTGATGCAGCGGGATGCCTCGGCAGATGATAACGGTGTGGACCAGATTCAGCACTGCATCTCCAACTGGAAAAATGATCTGATCACCCCGGCACAGGCGTTACAGATGGCGAGGCAGCCCTGGGAGCAGTCTGCAGCGATTGTGTATGAACACTATAACCGCATGCTGAAAGCCTATAACTCCGTGGACTTTGATGACCTGATCATGAAACCGGTGGAGTTATTCAGACATTACCCACAGGTCCAGCAACGCTGGCAGGACAAAGTTCACTATATGCTGGTGGATGAGTACCAGGACACCAATGGTGCGCAGTACGAGCTGGTCAAGCGACTGGTGGGCGACCGTCGTAAATTGACCGTAGTGGGTGATGATGACCAGTCCATCTATGCCTGGCGTGGCGCCAAACCGGAAAACCTGGCGCAATTGAAAGAAGATTATCCCAGCTTGAAAGTCATCAAGCTGGAACAGAATTACCGTTCCACCAGCCGTATTTTGAAAGCAGCGAATACCCTGATTGCCAACAACCCCCATGTGTTTGAAAAAACATTATGGAGTGAGATGGGGGTTGGGGATGAAATTCGGGTCATTAAATGCCGAAACGACGAAATGGAGTGTGAACGGATTGCCACAGAGATCATCGCCCACAAACTTCGCCACGATAACCGCTATAAAGATTATGCCGTCCTCTACCGGGGAAATTTCCAGTCGCGGCTTTTGGAGCTGAAACTTCAGCATCATGGTATTCCATACCACATTAATGGCGGCACCTCGTTTTTCGCCCGGGCAGAGGTGAAGGACATCATGGCCTATCTGCGCCTGCTGATTAACCAGGACGATGACAATGCTTTTCTGCGGGTGGTGAATACCCCTAAGCGGGAGATCGGTCCATCGACACTGGAGAAGCTGGGCAACTACGCCAACAAGCACCACATCAGTATGTACAAGGCCTGTGAAGAAGCGGCTCTTGCAGAGGGCCTGGCACCTCAGTATGTCGACAGGCTGCGACGATTTACCGGGTGGATGGACGACGTTTCACGACGGCTGCAAACCAGCGAAGACCCAATGCAGGTGGTTCGTGAAATGATTGCCGATACCGATTATGAAAACTGGCTGATGCAGCACTCCTCAACGCCAGCCCAGGCTGAAAAGCGCATGGCCAATGTCTGGTTTCTGGTGGATGCCCTTCAGCAAACCCTGGAGCGGGGTGATGAAGACAAAACCGTTGAAGAGGCCATTGCCCGGCTGATTTTGCGGGATATGCTGGAACGCAATGAGGAAGAGGAAGATGCAGACCGTGTTCAGCTACTGACTCTCCATGCCTCCAAAGGTCTTGAGTATCCCCATGTCTTTATGATGGGTATGGAGGAAGAGTTGCTGCCGCACCGAACCAGTATTGAAGAAGATAATATTGAGGAAGAGCGTCGTCTTACTTATGTCGGTATTACCCGGGCCCAGAAATCACTGACCATGACACTGGCCGGGCAAAGAAAGCAGTTTGGCGAGATCATTGATACGATGCCCAGCCGCTTCCTTGATGAGTTGCCACAGGAAGACCTGGTGTATACGGGCTTTGATGAATCATCCCGCCAGGAAACCAAAAAAATGGCGGGTAAAATGGGACTGGATGCGCTTTACAAGTCTATCGGCGCATAGCCGCCATAAGCAGAAGTGAAGGACAAGGCTCCCTGCTTCTGCTGCTTTGTAGCTGTGCTTTGACTCTATCTTTCGACAAACCTGGCTATCAAAGGAAAAAATGAGTCAGATTGAGGACAATTAATCCACTCAGGGACTGGATCGATCTCTGTTTTATCTCTTCTGACAATGCGAATCGTGTTGAATTGTTCACTATATTTACTGATACTTTCCTCCAGCTTATGAATCGCTATATTTTCCTGATAACCAAATGCAGATATATACAACGAGTTCCCGAGATAAAATTGAGAGTGTATTGGTTTAACAACGCCATCAACGGATGTTTCACAAAACTGGACAATATCGCCCTTTTGGAGGCTTGCCGCGTCGAAGGGAAGTGTTTTTGCCTCTGGCATAGACATATACCAGTCCTCCCATTGTGCATATGTACGATCGATATCGTCGTAAAAATTTATTCCGAATGCCAAATAATTAGCTAGCATATGACAACTCGCTCCAGGAATTGCCTTCTCACCAGATCCCCTCCAATTACGCCCTTTTTCCGTTTGCCTGTATGAGATACAACCTGCAACACCTTTTTGCAATATTTGTACAATCCTGGACTCAAAACATTGTTGATACAGAGTCTTATTCTTTTCAGGAATGTCGCCAATGATCGCCGATTCAGTTAAAAGGGGAAAAGCTTTTTCTTGCCCTAAGGTTTCATACTGAACACCATCTATGTCAAAACAATATCCAGATATAGCATTCTCCTTGATAAATGGATAAGGGCAGGAGGCTAACGAATAATATGAAGCGAGTGAGTGTACCCTCTCTGGAGCATCTGCCTCTTTGCAGCGGTCTTCAGCCATCGTTTTTAATGGCTGTTCAACTTTATTTTCACAATTTACGCTAACAATTGTGCGAGACTTCAGAAAAGACAACTCTGCATTTTGTTGCTTCCCTGGAATAGATATATCCTCGCCTGCATTTGAACCCTTGTCACTTTGGGGAGAGTTTACCGGCATATGATCGCCTGGTGACATAGTATTCAAACCCGTCCGAAGAATATCCATGTTATCTCTCATAAGCAGTTGCTAGGAGCCTGTCCGAGAATAGCGCCCGTAGCGAGGATGGCAGAAAATTGAGGAT
>NZ_JAHHPP010000403.1 GCF_024606265.1 Endozoicomonas sp. SESOKO1 | reverse complement strand
AGGAGCTAGAGCAACGCAGGAGCAGTTGCCGGTAGGGCAGTCTATTCTCGGTCAGGCTCCTAGGTACCTTGCTGTAAGGCTTTGAGATAAATGCGGAAATGGAGGCTATTCACTTTTCTTTGAACAAAGTAACAAAGCAACAAAGCAACAAAGCAACAAAGCAGCAAAGCCTATATAATCATCATATTGCTAAACGCAAGATTAGTTCAGATTGTATGTAAGGTAGTAAACAATGGGCGTTCCAAAAACAATCGCATTGCTTTTATTAGGTATAACCTTATCAGGCTGTAATGAATCAAACTCCACACCAGGCTCCACAGCAGACCCCACACCAGACCCCACACCAGACCCCACACCAGACCCCACACCAGAGACAGAAGAGGCGAGAAAGGCTCGGGCGGAACTGGATAAGCTTATTGCTGCTATTGCAACGGATAAGCCTGAAACCATCAAGGCCGTCGAAGATTTTGATACCTCTGCTATTACGGATATGTCGTACTTATTGGCAGCCAAAAAAATAAAAGCGACAACAGCAGATGGCATCTCTCTCGCTAAGTGGAATACATCTAACGTTACAAATATGCGAGGGATGTACTTTGCCCATCACTATAATCCGGTTCACCCTTCATTTTATTCATTAGATACCTCTAAGGTAACTGATGTTGCTGAAATGTTCGCATCGATCAATGCCTTTAAGGGTGACTTAAGTCAGATGGATTTTTCGAGCGTAATTGATGATAGTGCCATGGTTAGTGGAACTGGTATACCTTTAGAGCATCTGGCAAATACCCCGAATAAAGCTTTATATGAAGCCATTATAAAAGGTGATAATGAATCAAACTTGTTAATAAGCAAGTACGACACAAGTAAAATGACGTCGTTTATTAATTTGTTTGAAAAAAGGCGTAATATTCCAGACATTAGCCATTGGGACACAAGCAATGTTACTAGTATGTATGGCATGTTTGAAGGTGCGAAAGAATTCAATCAAGATATATCTGGTTGGAAAACTGATAAGGTTACTGATATGGGCTTTATGTTTTTAGATGCAGAAGCCTTTAATCAGAATTTATCAGCTTGGAATGTAAGTAATGTTACTAGCATGAACCGTATGTTTCAAAGAGCGAAAGCCTTCAATCAGAATTTAACTAATTGGAAGACGGGTAATGTTACTGATATGAGAGGTATGTTTTCTGGCGCAACGAATTTTAACGGTGATGTTTCGGGTTGGGATACAGGCAAAGTTACAATCATGTCGGACATGTTTGGCGGCGCATCAGCATTCAATCAAGACCTTTCAGGCTGGAATGTTGATTCTGTAATGCAATTTGATTCTTTTGCTGATGGCTCTGCGATGGAGGGTGATTTTGCCAAATATCCACAACCACTCGGAGCAAAAATAGAGTTGGCAGATTACATTCGTAAAGGTAATATTGAAGCCATTGAGAATTTTGATGTTTCCGGGCTTACAAACTTATCTAACCTTTTCGAAGGCCTAAAATTAAATCCTGACCTTTCTCGTTGGAATACAGCTAACGTCACAAACATGAGCAACATGTTCAAAAACACGACAACATTTAATGGTGACATATCTGGTTGGGACACGAGTCGCGTAACGAATATGGAAGCTATGTTCCATGGTGCAAAAGCCTTTAACCGTGACCTTACTCATTGGAATACAGAGAACGTGACGAACATGGCGCAGATGTTCCGTGCAACATCCGCCTTTAATGGGGACATTTCTGGTTGGGATACCAGTAAGGTCTCTACTATGCAGCGTATGTTCCAGGATGCAGCAGCCTTCAATCAAGACATTCCTCATTGGAACACAGCAAACGTTACCGATATGGCATATATGTTCTCGTATGCTGACAAATTTAATGGAGATTTGTCTAATTGGGATACGGGCAATGTTGCAAGTATGCTGAGTATGTTCTTTGGTGCATCTGAGTTTAACCGCGACCTTGCTAATTGGAACACAGGGAACGTAAAGAACATGGCGCATATGTTCCGCAATACAGAGCACTTCAATCAAGATATTTCTGTTTGGAAGACTGGTAAGGTTACAGATATGTCGAGCATGTTTAATGGGGCAAAAGCCTTCAATCAAAATATTTCCGGCTGGGATGTGGACAAGGTAACCAGATTCAGCGAATGGGACACTGGTTCAAACCCGAGCTGGAAAAGTGACTGGAAACCGGTTTTCTAGGAGCCTGTCCGAGAATAGCGCCCGTAGCGAGGATGGCAGAAAATTGAGGAT
>NZ_JAHHPP010000402.1 GCF_024606265.1 Endozoicomonas sp. SESOKO1 | reverse complement strand
CAGGGAAGGCGTGTTGAAACAGGAAGCCTGTTGGGTGACTAACGGGAATCCCCCAGCGAGCTAGCTGGGGGAGGATGTCAACTTGAAACAGGTTCAGGGAACTGGATACCCCGCACGATAGAGAAATCCATCTGACGGCGATCATTAATGGGTTACAGCGTCCAGAAAAAAGTGGTCATGCATCTATCGGGTTAACATATTTTCGAAAATCAATAACTGGTCATAATCTTCAGTGTTTACATACAACTCCATTTTGCCTGTCAGGGAATTCCTCTCTTCTAATTTTGTACAAAAGTTCAAATAAACATTGGCTATGTTCTCTAATGCTTCTATTTGTCGCCAACTCAGGGACTCATATATTGCTTTTACTGGTTGTGCATAAATATCCTGTTCATCTCTTTTAAACACCAGGAAAGCTTTGATAGCATCAGCTTCAACAAGCAGCACCTTGTTATCAGAACAACTCCCCGGATACTCTCTTCCCCTTAAACTTCCCCTTAAACTTCCCCTTAAACTTCCCCTTAAAGCGTCTACACTTGACGCCTGACTATCGCCAGCAGACTGATGCAAACGACCGTGACTTGATGACAAGCTATTCATTACTACTCCAAAAAATAATTTAATAAAACTGTATTTGATGAACTAAGTTTTTATGAAAAAGGAAATGATCAGCTACTTAACAATAAAATTCAGCTACTTCAATATTTATAGAATCAGGAAATTAATATGCAGCCCACTAATTTCACAGTGATTCAACAGCAAGATCCGGTTCATTCTTTTTCTGACAACACGCCCGCAGGCCCGCCTTCTGGCAATGGCAGCGGTATCTGCTCGATACCTCCAACTCTTGTGCCAGTGAATCAGTGGAATCAGGGGACGACTGACCAGAGCCTCTCCCTGAATGATTACTCTGTCGATGCTTGTGAGGTTGCCAATACCCTACAGGGGCAGATGCCCCCGACAACAGAATCGCCTTCCTGTCATCCCCGGGAGGGGTTCGGGACAGCCTCATCCCTGCCGTTCCAACAAGGGGTTGACGGCGCCAGATTGCTGCGGGAGATAGACCTTGCCAGGAATCATATCCAGTCCCACATGGACAGGCACTATCCCGGCAAATTTGCCCTGACCATTCCCGACAACGATGCCACGACAGTGATTGCCGAATTTGTGGCCCCTTTTGGTTGGTGGGAAGGGGCGTTTTACCGGGTTGAGTTCGGTTTCAGCAACACTGACAAGCACAATGAAGGGCCATCGGTCAGGGTCAAATTGGCCCCGCCGGTTGCCCATCTGTTTCATGAAGAGTTGTGCCTTGCCCAGGTCATTCCCCACAGTGCTTTTCCGTTCTATTGGAAAGGAGAAGTTGCCGCAAAATACAGCAGCTACAATTTTGACCGGGTTCAACAGATGATGAATGTGATTAATTTTCTCATTATGGACACCGATTTCTGGGACGAGGGAGAAGGCAACACGATGGGTTATCCTGATCCCAAAAGCCTTAGCCAATCCTGGTGTGGTCGCTTAAATGTGTTTCAACAGAGAAAGTTCATAAAATTTTCAGGCTCCAAGGGTCTTGAAATGCTGAAACGCCATATTTCAGAGAAGATAGCCTCAGTGAACCATCAAGCCAAAAAGGATAGCTGCAGTTCTCTGTTATTCGAATCGGATCCGGAAATGATCCTCCAGCAAAAATTTATGGGTCTGGTATTTTCCCGCATTAAGCTCACAGAGTACGACTGTTCTGAATTATCCATCCCCGACAGTAACCTTAAACGGTTAACGATCTATTCCCGCGAGGATTTGTCAAGCTGCGTACCGGTGTCACCCATTGTTATCGAACCCGATGGCGAATGGAGGCGGCAGCTGTCCACCAAAAATCAGGTTGAGGTGACGCTTGAACATAATGGGGAAAAGTACACCACTGCACACAAGGCGGATTACTTTTACCCGGTACAGCTTGATCCACAGGGAAGGGTCGCCGAATTTCATATCACCGCTGATAACCAATTTTTCACCACCGACCGCAAGGGCAAAATCGAGACATCCGGTGCTGAATATAACGATTCTGGATCTGGATCATTATCGGCAAGTAAAAGGCCAGCAGTTGATAATGTCCCGAAAACTTCCAGCCTCCATGGATTGACAAGGGTACTGGCACATAAACTTCTTTCTATGACAAGTGCCTACCATCACTTGGAAGGCATATATCATGGCAACAAGGAAATTAAGGACAATGATGAATTAACCGCAGTAATTACCCATTTAAGAAATGAAATAAGTGACAATAACCGCAACCGGAAAAACACCGGAAAACTGGCGGTTATTTTTGTTAAACAACCCACTGAAAAATCGGACTGGAGTAACCTTAAGAGCTGGAAAGCACTATTAAAACCGACCAAAACCATGGCTAAGGTCAGTAATCTGGCCACACAGTACGACCTCACCATTTCCCAGGAAACGCCTGCAACCACCCAGCGTTATCGCAATGGCATGCAGTGGGGCGTTGAAGCCAATGCCTGGCTACCGATGATGGACAGGGAGATGCAGGATTATGAAAAAATCGCGGTTATTAAACAGCTGGCTGACTTTGCCCGCAAAACATTAAAGTTACCCCACAAAAGGGATGCCATTACCGCCTGTGATGCCAATAACATCATCATGAAGTCCATGACCATGACCATGGTAAATGCACTGAAAGAGGGCAAGGATTGGCTCCCTTCCCAATGCTTCCTGGATCTTATGGTGAATGCCATCAATACCCACCACGAGATCGGTGAGTTATATGCCGATATGAAGTATCGGAACCTGAAATTAATGAATCATGCCTTCTCAGGAACGCTCAACAAGAAGAACCTGAAAGACTTTGCATTTCTGATCAACTATCTGGTGTCTGCCTGGAACCAGATGGGCGACATAAGTGAGCAGGAACGGGATGCATTAAGGCCAAGGCTGGTCATTAATGCCATTATTGAATATCTGGTCAGGGTCATGGGGCGCGAAGCCAAAAATCCTGAGGCATTTGCCCAACAGGGGCTGGATAATGAGGCGGAACTCACGCCGGACAAGATCATTAACGCCGCAAAGACTGGCTTCAGTGTGGTTGCCCATCAACTGACCCTGCTTGATTTCTTATTACGCCGCCGGGAATCCTTTAGCAAGCTGACAGAGGCTGAGCGGGAACAGTTACAAAGTCTGGTGAAACAAATTCAAGGATTTGTTTTTGCCGACCACGATGGCAAATATGCCCAGCTGATGCAACGCCTGTTCCCTGTTGCAGGCTACTGGACACGCCCTGTTGATTTTGCCTCGGCAGAACATGAGCAAGCCATCATCAAGACAGTACTGGAAAAATTCCATGAAAGGGCCGGGCAGTTGTCATCAGGTGCCAATACGGATTCCGGACAGCCAATGGAAAAAGCGGACGGAACAAAGGCGCCAGGTAAGGCATTCGCTGTTACCGATGACACCGAGTATGAACGTGTTGATAAATGCCTGGGTGAACAGCTGGCACGACTGAAATTACGTAAAAATATACCGGTAGAGGAAGATGGCCTTACCAGGTATCAGCAAAGTTGTCACCACTGCGGTGACACCTATACCACAGAAAATCCTCTGTATGAAACGAGAAATCCGGTAAAAATTAAACGACAAGAGAAGGGTTTTGTCTACCGTTCCGGAATGCCTCTCCATCAGGAATGCAAAAGGAAAAGACGGGAAGACACGAAAAACGCCATGTCCCTGATCGGTGCCCTGAAAAACAATTACCCTTATGCACCCAAAAAAGAACAGATGAACGACCTGCAAAGAAATACAAAAGATCAATCATGCCCGGTGATGCTTAATATACCTCTCGCTCCCTCTTAGTGAAAAATATTTTACTTACACAAGCTATATAATCCTTTACCGAAATGAAAAAAACGTATTTCAACTCCCAATAAAACCAGTACTACTTTATATTCAATAATGATCATGCTCTTAAGGATGATTATTGCTTCACGGGAATAATAATTAACGGACTAGAAAAATGTAAATCAAGCAAAGCACTAATTCTTATGCAAAAGCTTGGAGTTATTTATGTTTCTACAATTTATTTCTGCCTATCAATCATTCTGCCCTGAGCCAGCCTGCCTGCCATTTATCATTCAAGCTATCCAATCAACCTGTTAAAAAACAATTTCAGTATTTGCTATCTGATTGGTTAATCAATAATTGTTTTTTTATTGTTATTTTTTCAATTAGCACATGAGGATTAAATTATGGATTCATTGTCACGGCCCACGACAGTTTTGGCGACCCCTCTGGGGTCATCTGAGAATGTGCACTTCCCTCCCGAACATGACCAGACTGGCATGGCTGGCGGGCGCAAGGTGTCTTACCAGGATCAATTGGAATGCTTTGAACGCAGCGGCATGGCCGCCATCAGGGATCATGAACAGGCCAGCCGTGGCAAATTATCGCTGGCAACGTCCGGCGTGAGAGGTTTTTTTAAATTATTATTGTCCTTCAAAATCGCGCAGACTGCCGCTGATGGCGCAATGTTTTTGCATGGCCGACTGACCAAAGAGCCATTCCATGCAAAAATGGACGAAAACCTCGAATTAATCATGCACGATATTTCAAAGGGAAATATTGCTGAATCCGTTAAGTTTGATCCCAAAACATACATGGAATGCATGGATCAATTTGTTTTGGGTGAGAGTATCAAGCTGCCTGATATTCTGCTTCATGAGCTTGATAAGGTATTAGTTAAAAGCCTGACCACCAGAGATAAACAGGATAATGTTGGACAGAACATTGAACAGAACATTGAACAGGACGTTGCCCGTTTTTTAGAGAATCACCAGAGAGCATTGCAAACGATCAGCTTAAGCCCGGAGATCATGAAAGCCATTGACCAGGGGAATGGCATACTGACCCCCAGGATTCTGCTGGCAAAGCTGGCACGTGATATAAAAATATCCGGCGGTACGATTGATGAGAATACCGCCCGAACCTTCGCAAACGACTGCAGGAAAGTGGCTGATTATTACGACCAGAGAACCGCAATGTCACTTTATGCAAAGTCTCTGTCCAATATGAAATTGATGGAAGTCGCCACCAAACCGGAATTCAGCAAGCTGGATGCACTCAGGAAAGTGCTGAATCAAACCACTGACTTCCTGATGGGTACCGTGCCTTATATATACATGTTCGTCGTGGCTAATCTTATTATTGATCGCAATGGCTCCGGCGCTACCAAAATAGACAACTTCAATGAGTTTATGGATGACAACTTCAGTCACCTCAACCAGACTGAGTTGCATGATATCAAAAGCTTTGCCAACAATTATTTCACCACCAATACGGTTGACGAATTCGCCCTGAAGTGGGGCAACCTGTTGCCAACCACCATGGCAATCAGCCTCTATTTTCTCAGCACCCTCAGGTTGGCCGTTAATTTCAGCTCCCCGGAAAAGCAGGAAACCTTTGTTAACCAGGGGATGGCCAGACTACTCAATACTTACCAGTTAATGCTCACGGAATCCGGTCAGGCGGCTGAAAAAGCTGCACCGGCAACAGTTCAACCGGAAACCGATGATGCCAGTCCCCTGAAACGGTCCGGGGCTTATCAATCAATTCCGCAAAAAATTGAAGTGTCAGATGAACAACCAGCCGGGGTTGGGGAGGAAACCGACAAATCAGCACTATTGACTGAAACTCATACCCATAATGTGGATGAACCATCCCAACCTGCCCATGATATGGATGAACCGTCCCAGCCTGCTCAGGACATGGATAGCTCGTCCCAACCCGCCCATGATATGGACAAACCATCTCAACCCGCCCTTGATATGGATAAACCATCCCAACCCGCCCATGATATGGATAAACCATCCCAACCCGTCCATGATGTAGATAAATTGTCCCAACCCGCTGTTGATGGAGACCATGGAGACTATGTCACGATCTGCCTGGATGATATCGCCAGCCAGCCCGACCACCTCAAGTCTGCTGCCATTGCCCGTGCCTATTTCAGCCACTTGTCCGGGTCACGGGAGAGCAAGCTGAAGGAAGTCTACGTTATGTTTTCCGGTGGCCTGATTGGCATCCGTGCATTGAATAATGTCGCATTTGAAGGAAAGGATGCCACGCCGGATGTACCGGTCCGGGACTGGATCTACGATAATATCTGCTCAAAAATCATTATCCCCCTGTCGGCTATTGAAAACCGCGGGGTAATCGACAAGATGATGTCTGAGCAGGAGAAATCAAGAGTCATTGGCTGCCTTGGCAAGATGATGGACGGGCATGAACTCACCCATGAAGAAGAAGACTTTATGAGGGGCGTAATGGATATGCGGTCAGAATCGCACTATGGTTTCGCCAAATACACGAACTCCGTCCTGACCGCTGCGTTTATGGCATTTCACCTTGGCGTACTGTTCACTGATTTTATAACGGCGGTCCGGCATCCGGAAGGGAAGTCAGCGCTGGATCCGGTGTTCAATGTATCCATGGGACTCATGGACCTTGGACTCATCTACAAGCTTTTTTACCGGCCAGCCCTTGAGGTTCTGAATATGGGTACATTTGCCATGCAACACGGCTGGAAAAATATTTCCCGCTATTTTGTACTGGCCGCCTGGAATGTTATTGGCCGTTCCATTACCTCCGCACCGGCACTCCCCTTATGGAACCTGAATACAACCAATACCGATACACTGGCGACGCTGGTTGACAGTGCCGGTACCACCGGTCATGACCAATCCACTCATACCAATCTGCAAAAAGCCTCTCTTGAGTCTAATTTTGCCCAGGCAAAATCACTGTTGCATTTATTCGAGTCCAATCAATCGCTGTGGCATCAGGCGTTTCCGGACAGGGCTGCCGGAACCCTTCCACCACTCTCGAAAGATGACTTTGCCCAGTTCCTGTCGCAACGTCTGGATCATGTTGCCAGTGACCTGGAGCTATTTACCCAGATGCAGCATGCGCCGCAGCTCGCCCCTGATAATATGAAGCCCGGGAGTGCAAAGCCTGTGAGAGAGACGATGGTGTAGTTGGATAAGTAAACGGGCTACATGAGCCGCTGATGTGAAGTGATAAGCATGAAGATTTGAGCCTTAAGACAAGACAGCGTGAGGAGTCATAGCCCTAGGAGCCTGTCCGAGAATAGCGCCCGTAGCGAGGATGGCAGAAAATTGAGGAT
>NZ_JAHHPP010000401.1 GCF_024606265.1 Endozoicomonas sp. SESOKO1 | reverse complement strand
TGTCGTTTATGGGTAAAGGGGGGGCGATTCGTGCGCTGTGTATTCACGGCTGTCAGGCTCCCTGAAGATCTCTGGCAGCCCTGGCTTCGTTGATGGCCTTGCGCTTTTCGATAATGGCATCCATGGCACTGCTACCGGTATGATGCGGGTAACCCGGCTTGTGGCTGCGCCATTGTGGATCAACGGTGACCACCTGCTGATAAAAGTTGTCGTTGGTGGCCGCCACGTAGTGTTTAAAGCGCTCACGCATATCTGCCAGAACATCGGCATAGGCCGGATCTTTGACCAGGCTGTAGTTCTCACCGGGATCTTTATTCAGGTCAAACAGCTGCTCGTCGTTGTTCTCACGGTAAACGGTGTATTTGTAATCTTTGGTGCGCAGCATACGGGCAGGCATATCCGTGGTGCCTTCACGTTCACTGAACCACTGGCTGACTACCTCTTCACGCCAGTCAGACGGGGTTTCACCCCGTACCAGTGGCATCAGGCTGCGGCCATAAATGCCTTCTGGTGCTGTCAGTCCTGCGTAATCGCACAGTGTTGGCACCAGGTCACACAGGGAGCCCAGGGCATCAATGGACTGACCCACCGGAATGCCCGGGCCTGCCATGACAAAAGGTACATTACTGGTCTCTTCATAGAAGAAAGCGTGTTTGGTCACCAGACGATGGCTGCCCATGGCATCCCCATGGTCACTGAAGAAGACCACCAGGGTGTTGTCTGCCTTACCGGATTTTTCCAGGGCTTTCAGCACCTGACCAATACAGGTATCACCCATACCGGTGTAGTGGTAGTAGGCTTTCAGATACTGCTGATAATTTTTCTCACTCCAGTGGGCGGCCTGTTTTACCCGGAAATGGTTACAGCACTGATAGGCGACACCAGCAGGCAGGCTCTCCCAGTCCAGAACTTCAAAGTTTTCCGGCAGTTCAGGCAGTTCGCCGATACCCGGAATATCACCGTGTGGTCCTTCAAAGGCGCCTACCCAGCTGCAGATGTTATGGGGGTTATTGAATTCTACCGCCAGCAGGAATGGCTCATCACCGGGATCCTGAAAAAACTCCAGGGCTTTCTGCATGGTAAACAGGTCTTCCCGGGAGTCGTAATC
>NZ_JAHHPP010000400.1 GCF_024606265.1 Endozoicomonas sp. SESOKO1 | reverse complement strand
ATCCTTAGTGGCAATCAATTTTTGCAGAGTTCCAAGACTGGACCGTTGCCTTCAACACCCGCTACCACCCCATATGCAATGGCATTTTCAACGCCGCCGAAAGTGACCTGGTCTACAGTAGATCGTCCAGACTTGCCTTCGCCAACCTCGCCGGATCAAAGTCCAAGGGAATTGGAGTTGTATTTAAACAATGTTCCCGTTAACCAGGAAGCCATTCGACTTTCCGGGGTACATCAGAACACGGTTGCCCTGCAAAAAGCGGTAAACGGTATGGCTGCTAAAGTGGAGCAGTTTAATAACTGGAAGGCTTTAGAGATAGCAAAGAAAGATATTACCTGGTTGGAGGGAGAGGAGAGAAAGCTTGAGCCAAGTAATACCCGTTTGCGAAATGCGATTACCGGGAAAATTCGAACCCTGGAGAAAGAAATAGATAAGACCGTTGATGATTTTAACAATAAATATCGCGATCGCCCTGAAGAGTGTAAAGCACTTGAAGACAGAGCGAACAGTATCAGGAACAGCCTGACGCAGCAAAAAAGCAGTATTGATCAATCAAACCGGGCAATAACGGGGAAAGCAGTCCAAAAGTGGTTTGCAGATCTTGATAAGACCAGTGCTAACTATCCTGACACTGATGACTATATGGAAAAGGTATTACCAGATCTGGCCAGTGTATTTACATCCAATCATGGCGAGGCTTGCAGTTTCCTGGCGGGTCAAACTATTGATCGGGTGTCCAGGGAGTTAGTGAGAAGATGTAATGCTGAAGTTGCGGAGGTGCCCGAAGGGGACGGCCGACATCTGAAACTTCAGCAGCTTTATATGCAGTATGCCCAGAGGTTACAGCAGCTTGACCCACTGGGAATTCCCGCCCGTGTTCACCAGGGCAGATTGGGTATCAGAGGTGAGCAATTTGCCTCAGAAGCTATCCGCCAACAGGAGATAGCACTGGATAAGGTATTTAGCGTCCAGCAAACCGACGCTGGGGTTCTGTCAGCCACTGGAAAACAGGCCGCCAGGCTGATTGGGGATGCTAGTATCAGGCCGAGGCTGCTGGCGCTGTTGAACAGCCTGAAGGTAAAGCAGGAAGGTGTTGATAACACCGCCGTGAAACAGTTAAGGGATGTAGATGCCGCATTGACTAAAGGGTTACTGGATATTCGCGATCAATTCAACCTCCATCCTATGCCCGATAAGTCCGCTGTTCTGAAAGCCTGTCTGAGCGATCTGAAAAAGCCCAATTCCAAACTGGCCGTTGAGTCAGCCAGTCAGCACAAAGGCACATTAACCGCAAAAAATGGTGATCCCAGATATCAGAAACTGCAAAACCGTTGTAATAGTTTACTGGATAAGCTGGGCACTTCCGGGGAGTTTCCGGAAATAACTGGCCAGAAACTTGAGTTTATGGAGGCATTTCACCAAAAAGGCATCTTTGACTATGAAACCTTAAAAGACGGTGCATCGACCACGGAAGGGTCCTTTACGGTCACCAGCCTGGGTAGGGGTAAAGGCCCTCTGAGTGAATTCTTCGCAGGTGTTGCCAATGCCAACTACCGAAAATCGGATGAAGGGGCAGAAAGTATAGCGATCGATGGCGGCAAACCGGAAGGCATTGTCTTTGAAAAAGACCGGGCTGGTGACTGGCATGGGATGCTGGGCAACAGACATTATAAGTTACACCCCCGTTTTCTCTACGAGTACCCGAAAAGCGATATTCCCTTTGCCGGCAATTGGTTGCCAGTAAGAGCAGATGATGGCAAACCGGGCATTCTGGTGTTGCAGACAACGGCACAGGAGCCACGGTATTTCTTATATGAGCCTGATGGCAAGGGAGAGTTAAAGCCCAGGCCAATAGACGCTGCCAGTGAAGATGAAATGGTCGATGCCAGGTTTTTGCTACGGGCAGCAAAAGGTCCTGACCAGGCCTTTGGAGATAAAAAGCCAGATGGGGTTGCCTGGGCGAAAGCAAGGGCGCTCAGAGGTGGCGTACAGTCGATACGCGAAAAGTGGAATGAAACAGAGAATGCACAGAAAAAGCTGGCTTCGTTATATCAGCAAACCCGCCTTGATGTGGAGGCACGATCCAGTCTTGGAACTCTGCAAAAATTGATTGCCACTAAGGATCAAAGTGATCTCCTGGCGGCACGGAAGATAGAAAAGAGTCAATACACCTTGCTTCAGAATGAAAAAGAAAACAAGGAAAAGGTGGGGACTCATCTGGAAAATGCCAGCTTGAAATCAGCGGATCAACGCTATCAAAACCTTTCGGTAGATGCCAGTTTTGATAGCGTTGGCAAAGGCTATTTTGAACAATGCCGGAAGAAATTTGGCAATAATGAGCTGATTGAACTCGGTGAGAAAAACCTCAAGGTGTTCAAAGCGGGTGCTTTTCAAAACATGTCGGTATTTGCCGGTTGCGAAATTAAACCGGATGCACCGGAATGGGCAGACGGTTCGCTCCAGCAGGTTGCGTTAAATTTTGACAAGGTGGTCAAAGTGAATCGGGATCGCCAGCTACGGTTGAGCGAGGGCGTGGACTACCTGACCAGAAAGCTTGGCGATGCCATTAGACGCCATAGTAAAGATAAAGCGCTGAATTTTTACCGGGATGATGAGCTGGTTGATTTTGCTATTAACCAGTTTAAGAGCGGACATCTGCCAGCGTGGGTCAATGTGAATCGTAGCCCTTTCTGTGTTGACCTGGTGCAACTGCTGCTGGTGAAGAATGAGAAGGATTTCTGTATCGGTATGGGGCAGCGTATGGGCGCTCTGAAAGACAAGCTGGCGGTGGTAAAGAGTGAGCGCTTTGACAGTCAGCAGATGCCTGATGATGAGTTTAAGGGCACCTGTCAGGCATTGAACCTGGATATGGCACTGCTGGCGGGGGCACAGAAAGAAGCGACAGAACGAATAGAGTCTCACTACCGCCGTGGTCTGGATGAACAAAGTCGGATCATGATTGCATTTGAGCAAGGCGGGCTCGTCCTGCGTGGTGACCAGCCAAAGATGGCTGAAAAAGTATTTAACTTTGTGCAGGAAATGGGTAGAGACAGAGAGTCAAAAGGTAAGACTCTGGTTCTCCAGCTGGGCACAGGTTACGGTAAAAGTAAAACCATTATTCCCCTGGTTGCCGATCAGGCCAGCCGGAAAAAACACCCTGTTCGGATCATTGCGCCAGCCAATAACCAGGCTGAACTGGATCACTCACTGAGAGGTTATTTTGCTGATTCGGGCGTAACGTATCGCAGGCTGGATCTTTTTAAAGATTTTGTGCCTCAGTCCGGGACTCCACAGAAATGGTGGTCGCCGGAGGTGCTGAAGGATATTAAGGAGCAGGTGATTGGCGAAGGTCCACTGGGTATCTCCACAAAAGATGTTCAGCTATTAATGGCGCTCAGGGACCGACTGAAAGCCATTGATCCGTCAGATTACCAGACTCACTGTCAAGAAACCCCGGCTACGTTGAAAAAAGAGATTCGCTTATCAGAAGACATTCTGGATGCATTGCTATACGACGGTCTGAAGGTTTTTGATGAGTATGATCGTTCCGTGGTGCCAAGCAGTAATGATGAGTTTACGGAAGTGACCGCAGATATGAACCTGGCATTGAAACCACTCGGGACGAAGCCGATAGATGAGCGCGAAGTGGCCGAAATGCAGGCAGCCTTTTTGAGCGGCAGCAAGCATAAAATCTGTCTGTCAGCCACCATGGGCACCGGGTTTACCATGGCTGCGTTGACGAAATCGGCAACGGTTAAAGAGGCGGCGGAAAAATGCGAATCGAACGCCATGACCACCAATGCCAGATTCTTCAATTGGCTGACGAAAACAACACCTGTCTTGTCCAGTGAAACAACAAAACCCGGGAATAGAATTGAAGTCCTCAAGCAGGTGATGGAGAGTTCCGGAAAGGATAAACAGATCATTCTGTTTGATGGTAACGATAATGGCAAAGACCGGTTCATGCGCGTAGTGGATGATCATGAATGTCTGAAAAAAGCACGGGATGGCAAGGTTCGGGGGCTTTTGTACTATAACGATCAGAAACAGCTCTGCCTGTACCATCCGAAACAGGAAAAATATCAACAACCGGACGCCGTGGTTTCACCGGAAATGGAGGCATTGATTCGAAATAACCCTGAGGAGTACGACGTTCGCCTTGACAGGACGCAGGGTACCGGAACGGATTGTCCCCAAAGTGCGGCAAGTGTCGGTATCCACCTTGGTATGGCTGAAGATGTCAGCAGGCGCAGCAATGTATTTCTTCAGGAAGTTGGTCGTCTCTTGCGTAATTCGGACCATTTCAGGCAGCAGGACACTTATGTGGTGATAAATACGAAAGTCTTACCACCCATTGACAGTGTCGGCCACGATTACAGTGAGAAGCACAAAGAACTGACCAATGCCTATGAGCGTGCCCATAAGAACACTCAGGAAGCGAAGGCAGAACTGATGGCCGGGTTAGGCGATAAAGTGAGCCCTGAACAGCTGCGCGTGATCCATTCCAAACTGCATGTTTCGCCTCCGGATGATCATGAAAGCAACCACGACAGTAACCTGGAACGTGATCTGGAAACCTTTATCAAATCCTGGGAGTGCAATGTATTTCCCCAGTCGGTGAAAACTGCTCTGGCGGATTTGAAAAGAGCACAGTGGCAGGAGCAGAATCAGTTCCTGGAAATGACTGCGGGCCTGATGGCACTTCGTGAAGACTCATCATTTGTAAAAGAATGTGAGGCGAGTTTTGAAAGAGGGAGTAAACGCGCTGATGCTGATGAGATTTTATCCAGTGCTCATACCTGGCGCGGTACCATGGCCAGACAGGTGCTTGATGAGGTTGAGCTTGGCCAGGTCATCACTCCGGTGGGCGGTGCGGGTGAATATAATCACCAACTGTATGTTAAAGAATTTGAAGATCAGTTAAGGAATGAAGTTCACAAAGAGTTACAGAAAATAGAAAGGGAAAGCTTTGCTGGCTTTAATAAAGACGAATCGCTTGAAGCCGTAGCCAAAAGTCGGCATATGGATCGTGAAATTGAAAAATGTATTGCTAAATTACAGGCAAACGGGATTAGAGCGGATTCTCAGGCAGTGGCGCGTAACATTCCACAGGATCTAAAGGGTCATTGTCGCTCATTGTGTGAAACGGCCAATGGTATATATGCAAAAATCAGCAGTCTTTGCAATAATGGTGAGTCCGTTGAAAATATCAGGAATAAAGATGTTGGGCTGGTAGTCTCTTCAGGATGGAATAAAGTAACCGCAGCCAAGCAAGAGCTGGATGACAAGCTTAAGGCAGTGGAAAAACATGGTAATTTAGCCACGCTCACAGAATTTTGCAGGGAACAGAACAGTGCCGTAGAGGTATTTTATCATAAACTGGTTTCAGCATTATCTGGAGTCAAATTTGTATCGAATAAGAATAATAATAATAATCTTGGGAAGTTGTGCGTATCCTTGGGAGAAGCAATGCCGGGGCTTATGAGCACATTCAAGACCGTAGGCAGTAGACAGGCTGCTCTCTATCCAAAGGCTAAAGATCCAAATCCAACGAAAATTATGTTGACTACAAAATCTGGGGCAAGAACCCAAAACTGGAACTGGAAAGTGCCTCTGCCGCCATTAAACAGCCAATTAAAAAGCCAGTTTGATGCGCTTGGAATGATGAAAAAAGAAGACAATGCCAAACAAATGGCCAGAGTGGAATTAAGCAAAAGGAATGGTGATCAATTAACCAATTGTCTGGGCTGGATTCAGCAAGAGTTGTTGTCTGCTAATAAAGAATATAGAAGAACTCTGGTAAAGGATGCTTCCCGTACCCAGGATGTAATTGATAAAAGGAAAATAATTAAGTTGCAATAATTTTTGATAATGACGGAATCTATTTCTTCAAATGTTATTGGATGCGTTTGAATGGATTTGGATTGCTCTATTTGAGTTGGGTATTTCAAGTATTCAGAAAATGGTTTCTGATTATCTATGTCTAAACAAACAAGGCGTGATATATGTCGTTAACACCCAGTGGCAAGGAACGCCGCTCGATTAAGCGTCATCAGTTGCAGGATTATCTGAAAATTTATAATCGCAACACGATGAGGGTTATGGGGAGTATCGGGAACATCAGTTGTAATGGTTTAATGCTGATCAGTTCTGTCCCTGTGTTGATTGGTGCTGTTTATAATATGCGAATTATTCTTCCCGATGATGAGATGGGAGAGCGTTATCTGGATTTTGATGCCCGGTGCCACTGGTGCAAGCCTGATGTTGGACCTGAATATTTTGATTCTGGCTACAGTATTGTCAATGCGGGTCATGATATTATTGATCTGATTGAAACATTGAAAAGTTATTTTACCTTTGGCGAAGTCGCAGACTGACGTTTTCAGGTAGAATTTTACGTTACCGATCGATTGCTGTCCCAGGTCGCTATGTCAGCTGATTACGTTGTTCCTGCACAAGTTATAACGGTTGAAACCGAAGTCAAAAAAAGCCGATTTATTACCTGTCTTTCTCCGGCTCACTCCCGTAAGGAAGCCCTGGCTTTTGTTGAAGAAAAGCGTATCGAATACCCGGATGCCACTCATCACTGTTCAGCCTTTGTTGCAGGTGCACCGGATGGCGGTGCTGTGGTTGGGTTTGATGACGACGGTGAGCCTTCAGGTACCGCAGGCCGTCCAATGTTGAATGTATTGCAGCATAAGCGTATTGGCGATGTTGTGGCTGTGGTGGTGCGCTACTTTGGTGGCGTGAAACTGGGGGCTGGTGGCCTGGTCAGGGCTTACAGTGCGTCTGTTCAGCAAGCCTGTGAAGCATTGCCTCTTGAGCAGCGGGTTGCATTAAAAGAGGGGATACTTGTCTGCGAGTATGCCCATGAGCAGATGGTTCGCCACCACCTTGACCAGTTTCAGGCAAGTCTTGAGCAGTGTGACTATGGCCAGTCAGTCAAGATGACGATCTTAATGCCAGAAACCGGAAAAGAGCACCTTGCCCGGCATTTACACGATGTCAGCCGGGGGCAGATTATCATTCAGTGGCAGGATGATCCCTGAATATTTTTAGTTCCATGAATGTGTCCTTAATCATGGTTATCAAACTCAATGGCATCTTCGAAGACCCAGTACTTCTGCTCCTGCAGAAGTTTGTTGTCGTTCATGGCCATAAATAATCCGGTGCCAAGGGGATGCATGGTGCTTTCGCCCATGTATTGCCACTGGATTTTCTGCCCTGCAATCTCCTGCAGACACAGCGGGTAATTTCCCTTGAAAGCCGGGGTAAAAGTGCCGTGGCGCTTATCTCCTTTTTTCATTGTCTTCTCTCCTCTTCTCAAGCTTGATATCGGCCACGTTATTGCTCACCAAGAGTGTTTTTTTAAAAGACAATCTTATTTTACCGAGCTGGCAGGCTGGCTTCTTTAAACTGAGCCAACGATACTGTAGTGTTTCAGAACTGAATGGTTGGCAGTGAAAAGCATTGAAGGGGGTGAAATGCAGTCTTTTTATTTCCATGATTATGAAACTTTCGGTACCGACCCTGCGCTAGACTGGCCAGCTCAGTTTGCGGGTGTCCGGACTGATGCCGAGTTGAATGAGATAAGTGAACCGCTGAGTATTTTCTGTAAGTTACCGGAAGATCATCTACCTAACCCTATGGCCTGTCTGGTAACCGGTTTGACTCCACAAAAGGTGAACGAGCAGGGAGTAATGGAACCAGAATTTATTCGCCGCATTCATACTGAGTTCATGGTGCCAGGTACCTGTGCTCTGGGGTACAACACCATCCGCTTTGATGATGAGGTAACCCGGAACATTCTCTACCGTAATTTTTATGATCCCTATGCACGGGAGTGGCAGAATGGTAACAGTCGCTGGGATTTAATTGACCTGGTTAGATTGACTGCGGCTTTGAGACCTGAAGGTATTGAATGGCCATTGCGTGAGGATGGTTGCAAAAGCTTCAGGCTGGAGGAGATTACGGCTGCCAATAGTCTGGATCATGGTGCTGCGCATGATGCTCTATCGGATGTCCGTGCCACTATTGCGCTGGCAAGGTTGATTCGGCAGCGGCAGCCGAGGGTGTTCCAGTTCTACTTGTCCCATCGTGGTAAACGAGAGGTTGCCGGGTTGTTAAATCTGGTCACTCAGCAGATGGTCGTGCATGTGTCCGGAATGTTTGGTGCACAGCGAAATAACCTGGCCGTTGTGATGCCTCTGATTGACCATCCGGTAAACCGCAATGGTGTGGTCGTTTATGATCTGTCGGTTGATCCGGCCCCCTTATTGGATTTACCGGTGGAAGAAATCAGACGAAGACTGTTTACGCCTACTGATCAATTAGGCGACGGAGAAGAACGAATTCCGTTAAAGACCATTCATATCAATAAATGCCCTGCGGTTGCTCCACTGGGTGTTCTGAAGACCGAAGACCAGGATCGTCTTGAATTGGACCTTGCCAGGTGTGAAGCACACCGCAGCCGGTTGATGGCTGACAACAGTCTGGCAGCAAAGCTCAGAGCGGTGTTTTCAGAGTCTCTGACCATGAAGCACACGGATCCTGATCAGATGATTTATTCGGGTGGTTTTTTCTCACCGGCAGACAAGAATGAAATGAGCCGGATTGTTTCAGCCAATCCTGCACAGTTGTCTGAACTTGGTCTCTCGTTTTCCGATAAGCGACTGGAAGAAATGCTCTTTCGTTATCGTGGCCGGCACTATTTTGAAACTATGGATAATGAAGACCGGGGGCTTTGGAGGCAATATTGCCGGGATCGATTGTCGGGGGAGTTGCATCCGGAAAATAATCAACTATTAACGCTTGATCATTTCTGGAAAGAATTGAGAGAGGCTCAGGCAATTGCTGGGGATGATTTGGAAAAGCAACATATACTTGCACAACTGTCAGATTATGTACAGGAGCTTGAGAAGATTCCAACCAATTAGGATTTTTATTAATCAGCTATTAACTGGTAATCGGCTAAAGGCTGTTTGCGAAGAAGCACAGTCATCCCGATAAAGCCGCCTGTCAGCACACAGGGTTTTATGTGCTTAAGCTTGTTGGAATGACTGTTTGACGACCAGGTTCAGCCGTTCTGCCAGTCGGCCATAGATGGTAGGTTTTTCAATATAATCGACAGCGCCCGCTTTAATAGCTGCAACGGCACTGGTTACATCATTGTGATGTCCAAGGATGATAACCGGAACCTGATGGTTGCCACTGGCCAGATCCTGCATCAGGTTCAAAGCCTGGCCGTGAGGCTGGTCATTTGCTGCAATGATACAGGATGGTTGATCGGCTTTCAGTGCATTTAACAGTTCAAAATGTGAACTGAAGCAGATAAGTTTCAGGGATTTTTCATGGCACAGGCTGCGAATAGCCTCGGTAGCGCCGGAATCCTGTTCCAATAAATAGACTGAGCAGTGGGTTGCGAGATTCATAACGGCAGCCTTGCAGTAATAAGAAACCTGTCGTTTGCAATGAGCGTTGCAATGAAACAGCTGTAAGCAAAAAGCTACTGCTTATCGATAACTTACGGATATGCTTTGCCTGTATATTAAGCATACAAGTGGTTCCGTCGTTAACAGCAGCTCAAGAAGCAACCTTTAAAATATGAAACACATTCTGATCAAATTAAACCGAAATGGTTTAGAAAATATTTCACCGTTTCTTCTTGCCATTGTCTAATGGTACTGGATCAGTTTAGGTTTAGCTGGCTTAATCCTGAATGGAGGGATGTACTTGACGTTATTCGGCTAGTACCTAAGCATCTGGCTGATCGTTCGTTTAATTATTGTATTATTCGTTTAGATCATTTTTTTAAAATTAAATGGAATTATAATGGGTCGTTATTTGGTCAATCCCGTAACAACTTTGGGATAATTCCAGTTTAAAAGTGAGAAAATTGATTTTATTCCATTAGCCAAGGGGTTAGCTACTTATATTAGAGTTTTAAACTGGCTGTTTAAATAACCAGATATGGTAAATAGATGTGACTTAAGCCGAAGTAGCTCCGTAGCCTCGGATGACGAGGTGTACGGAGCAGGCAGGAGCGGCTTAGATTTTGAAGTTAAATTCGCCGTCCAGATGATCTTTCACCTGCATGACCTGACGTACCAGGTGTGCAAGGGACTTGGTGCCCATCTTTTCCATCACACGGGATCGATGGATTTCCACAGTGCGCTGACTCAGGTTGATGTCAGCAGCGATAACCTTATTGGCTTTACCCTCAACGACATGGTGGAGTACTTCACGCTCACGGTCAGTAAGGGTTGACAGTCGGCGGAGGATTTCCTTGTGCTCCAGCAGCTCTTTTCTCTGTTGCGTGTCCAGTTTCAGGGCATCATTGATCAGATCCAACAGTTCCTGATCGCGGAAAGGCTTCTGAATAAAGTTCATTGCCCCATCTTTGATGGCCTGGACCGCCATGGGCACATCACCATGACCGGTGATGAAGATGATGGGAAGAATGCAATGCATTTCATTGAGCTTGCTCTGGAGTTCAAGCCCGCTCATGCCGGGCATACGGATATCCAGTACAATACAGCCAGGCCGGTTTTCATCGTAAACTTCAAGGAACTCAGCAGGTGAAGAAAAGGCTTCTACAGTCTGACCTACTGACTTCATCAGCATTTTCAGCGAGTCACGGACAGCCTCGTCATCATCGATGATAAATACGGTTGGTTCTTGCTTCATGTCCTGTTGCTGCATAATGACTCCACTGTGAGAAATTTGCCGTATAATTTGGTGTTTTTGCCATGAGGCTGGAAAGAGGTGATGCGGGAAAGCCATTATTAACGCTCTTTGAGCATCAACTGCGTTGCCCGGGGCCACACAGATTGAAAAAGATTGCTTAAGGGCCGTGGAATTCGCTCTGTATTTTAGCAAAGATTTTAGCAGAGTATGATGCTGCTGCGTTATCAGGTAAACAAAAAAACAACTCCGGCTTACACTGGAACTCTTTGTGAAGATCAATGGTTTTTTCTCGCAGTTTATGCAGAGTAATACTTCACACAGCATCAATTTCTTCTGATTTTGTCCAGTACTCCCGCAGACTGCGTAAACCTATAAGTTATGTAACGCATATAAACATAAACCTGAGTGGTATGCATTATATTAGATGATATTTCCTGTGTTGTTATCAGGGATAATACAGTCGGTGTTGTGGTTTTGTTCGTAAGCGGGATTGTTTGTGGAGAAGGGCTGAATGAAAAAGGCCTGTACTTCTACAGGCCTTCCATCTTCGATCAGTGCACTGTTAAATCATCAGTGAGCTGAGTGGCTCAGATTCAGCGGCGCAATCATGTTTTCCGGTTTCAGGATCTCTTTCAGTTGCTCTTCGGTCAGCAGGCCTTCTTCCAGCACCAGGTCAACTACACGACGGCCGCTCTTCAGGGCAGTCTTGGCGATGCGGCTGGAGTTTTCATAGCCAAGGTACGGGTTCAGTGCAGTAACCAGGCCAACACTGTTGTCTACATAGCTCTGGCACACGTCACGGTTGGCGGTGATGCCCTTGATGCACTTCTCGGTCAGCATCTTCATGCCGGCAGCCAGCTGCTGGATGGACTCAAGAATCTTGTAAACCAATACTGGCTCAGCGTAGTTCAGCTGCAGCTGCGCGGCCTCAGAAGCAAGAGTGACGACCATGTCGTTACCAATGATGTGGAAAGCGATCTGGTTCATGGCTTCCGGGATAACCGGGTTGACTTTGCCGGGCATGATAGACGAACCAGGCTGCATTTCTGGCAGGTTGATCTCATTGAACCCACATAGCGGGCCACTGGATAGCAGACGCAGGTCGTTGCTGATTTTGGACAGCTTGACCGCCAGGCGTTTCAGGGCGCTGGAGAAAATAACGAATGCGCCCATGTCGGAAGTGGCTTCCACCAGGTCGCCAGCCAGAATCATTTCCTGACCAGAGATTTCACTCAGGTATTTGATGGCCAGCGGCGCATAACGGCTGTCAGCAGTGATGCCGGTACCAATCGCCGTACCACCCAGATTCACTTCGCGCAGCAGCGCAGCCATTTCACCGATACGCTGAATGTCTTCACCGATGGTGGTACTGAAGGCACGGAATTCCTGACCCAGGGTCATAGGAACTGCGTCCTGTAACTGGGTACGCCCCATCTTCAGAATGTCCTTGAACTCGTTGGCTTTTACGTCCAGGGCATTTTTCAGGGTCTTGATGGCTACCAGCAGTGTCTTGTGCTTGAGCACCATGGCCAGACGCATCGCTGTAGGGTATACGTCGTTGGTAGACTGTGCCATGTTGACATGGGTGTTCGGGTGCAGGTACTGGTATTCACCACGACGGTGGCCCATCAGCTCCAGGGCACGGTTACAGATGACTTCGTTGGCATTCATGTTGGTGGAGGTACCAGCACCACCCTGAATCATGTCAACAACAAACTGGTCGTGCAGACGGCCTTCGATGATTTCATCACAGGCATCAGCAATTGCTTCCGCTTTCTGCTCGTCCAGCATGCCCAGATCGCGGTTCGCCAGTGCGCATGCTTTTTTTACCATGGCCAGGGCCCGTGGCAGATTGGCATAGTGATTCAGCTGAACGCCACTGATCTGAAAGTTTTCAATGGCACGCTGGGTCTGGATGCCATAGTAAACATTATCCGGAACTGGAGCTTCACCCAGCAGGTCG
Source organism: Endozoicomonas sp. SESOKO1 (assembly GCF_024606265.1). Taxonomy (GTDB): domain Bacteria; phylum Pseudomonadota; class Gammaproteobacteria; order Pseudomonadales; family Endozoicomonadaceae; genus Endozoicomonas. Next base: position 17,476 of record NZ_JAHHPP010000400.1, on the reverse strand, counting down.
TGTTCAATTCGGTATTGGGTAAGGTCTGTCATTTTCTTGGCCTAAGGTAGCGCCTTATTTGCGCACTGGAGGAAAATCATTGGCCTGCGTGAGATAAGCCTGTTTAGCTTGGTAAAAGCAGGCTGGCTCGGCTAGTCTGTGCCTGTCAATAATTATCAGCAATAAGTGGTACTACCTAACTCAAAAAAAGTTATCAAAAATATAGTAAAGGAATGACCTGTATCAATTCTGATCAGCTTTCGCAGATATCACGGATTGATTTAAGGCAAAGCATTATATTTCTGGTTTCTGGTACTTAAGTTGGTCCAACCGTTTCCCTGCGCTGTGGCGCAAGGGAGGTCGGTGGATATTTGCAGGGTATTAGGGAGTATTACGGTATTTTTCTGGAATGATCATCGGTAGCTTCTCAGGCAGGAGGCCCGTTATGTGCAAGGCAGGATGGTACCTGCCGATATGCCGGTCAATATCGGGCGGCCTCCCGGTTGTGGTATTGAGCCGGTCCATATCACCTTTAACGACTTCGCTTCGCATGCCGTTCGCGGTTTTCCAGTTTTTCCCGTTCACTTTTTCTGATCATCACATAAAGCGCTCCAGAGCCGCCATGGACTTTCAGTGCACTGTGAAAGGCCAGCACCGCTTCCATCTGGGGTAGCCAGGTGTACAGATAACTTTTCAGCATGGCAGGAGGGTTGCTTTTCTCACCACACCCATGGGCTATCAATACGGTACGTAGCTCATGCTCCCGGCAATCATTGATAAACTGGAAAACGTGTTCCCGTGCTTCCCGGGCTGTTTTGTGGTGGAGGTCAAGACGTGCTTCAATGTCATATTTGCCCAGACGGAGTTTCTTGAAGACGCCTTCCTGCACACCATCCCGCTTCCAGACCAGAAAGTCATGGGGTTTGACCATCTTCGGATTAAGCAGGGAAAGAAAATTCGGGTCGGTAAAGGTATCTTCCGCAGCCGCCTTGCGAATCTCCTGGCCTGGCGTGACCCGCTGGACTTTTTGGATATCAGCCGTTGCTTTCTTTTTTAACGGGTTCACCCCTTTCATCTCTTTCAGAAAAGCAGAAATGTCATCATTGTCTGTTGAGTTGCTCATAGCTGGATAACTGGCTAAATGGACGGAGATAATAGCAGTTTTCACTGCTTTTTTGATGAACGTATTGTATTTATCAACTGCTTATATCGATGGTAAATAGCCTGTCAGTAACCATTCGATTCCAGGTCAGCTTTCATTGGCAGGTCATTGGCAGGTCACTGACCCTGGCAACGCTGGTTTCTATCTGACCATCCGGTAAAAGATCAAGCACACGAAAGCCCGGCTGCTTTGTATCAGCCTGAAAATCATCCGACTCTGGGACAAACTGAACACAGGTCGAAGGGGTTGCCATTACGGGAAGGTCGCAGAATTGATACTTTCTGGCCTGGTGTACATGGCCGTGAATGATACCCCGGACATTGTCGTGAGGTGTGATGACCCGGGCAAGATCATCCGGGTTTTTCAACATGATCCGGTCCATCCATCGACTATTAATGGGGGCCGGGTGATGATGGAGAGCCAGAAGTGTATGTTTGTCCGGATCCTTTTTTAAACAGGTGTCCAGCAGTTTCAGCTCGGTCTCACTGAGATATCCGTGTGTTTCACCCTCGACCTGCGAGTTCAACAGGACTATTTGCCAGTTACCCAGAATAATCTGCTTTTGCATCGCCGATGGGTTTACAGCCTCCATAAGATGTGGCTGATCATGATTGCCCTGCAACCAATAGCTGGGAGCATGGATTTTTAACAGTTTTTCTTTCAGCCGGTGATAGGAGGCTTCACTGTCATCCTGGGTCAGGTCTCCGGTTACCAGTAGGCAATCAGGTTCCTGGTAGTCGTTCTGTATTTTTGCCAGTACCTCATCCAGGGTCTCAGAGGTATTAACCCCCATCAGTGCTGAACCGGAATCAGCAAAGAGGTGCGGGTCTGAAATTTGCACGACTCGAATTCTGGTGGTATTCATAATTTGTGTTTCAGACGATCAATACGAAATCGGGATGACAGTCGTTTATCCTGTTTTTTCGGTATAGGTTTGACAGGCCGGTAATGCGTAATCAAGCCACTGGGCCAGAAACTGATTATGCTGCTCTTTTTCATCAGGCTGATGCATTTTTCTATTGGGATAATTGTATCGTGGCTGGAGTATCTGGCTTGTTTTTCGAGAGACAATTTCGGCCATTCTGACATCGTGGTAAAGGCGTACTTCGGCTTCCGGCATTTTGAATAATCGTCCCCAATCGGCTTCCATCTGCAACTTTAGCAGAGTAGTAAATGGAGACCGTTCCATAACATCAATGACCAGCCATTCCTTACCATTATTAAGACTGTTTCTGTGTTTAACTGGCAGGGTAAAGTGCGCCCTCTCTGATAACTCAGGCAGCAGGCGGGTCAGGCGCAGATAGTTCCTTTCACAAAGCTGTTGCAGGCGGATCAGATTAACCCGATAGTCGGGTTTCAGGAAATGTATCTTCATAACATCCATTATAGCGTTCTCCTCCCTTCAACCTAAAGAAGCAATATCCAAAGAGGAATTCGTCATACTACTGCATTTTTTGCGTAAATTAGTGTAGATTTCATTGATCTGAGTTTGATACAGCGTTTTTATCCCCAACCAGGGACCAGTCTGGCAACCGTTGACCGGTGAAGCATGACTGGCAAACTTTCCAAGGATCACAAGATTATGTCACGAAATAGTCGTAGAGGGTTTCTGCTGGCCGCTCTGGCGGGCGCCGTGTTGAATGTACAGGCTGCACCAACTCAGTACAACCTGCTTGATGTCTACAATATGGCGCTGAAGAACGATGCCCAGCTGGCGGCTTCACGGGCATCCATGAAAGCGACCCAGGAGACTGTTAATCAGAGCCGTGCCACATTGCTGCCAACGCTTGGGCTGTCAGCCAATACGCAATACAACAAAGTGGCTCGTGATTACGTAAGCGGTGGGGACAATAAAGATAATTACAACTCACACGGTTGGGGAGCAACCCTGAGTCAACCCCTGTTCAATATGAACAGCTGGTTTACCTATGAGCAGGCCAAGTCTCTCGGTGATCAGGCATCTGTCGTATTTGCCAATGCCCAGCAGCAGTTGATCCTGCGTGTGGCCGAGTCTTATTTTAATGTGCTCAGATCGGAAGATAGCCTGATGACGGCCAAGGCCCAGGAAAGAGCATTGAAGCAGCAAATGGACCAGGCCCAGGAACGTTACAATGTTGGCCTGATTGCCGAAACCGATGTCCTGGATGCCCGGGCAGCCTATGACAATGCCCGTGTTGCCCGTATTCAGGCAGAGAACCAAGTATTTATCAGCTATGAACAGCTGCGTACCATTGTAAACCAGGATGTAACCGATATTGCCCACCTGGAAAAGGCGATGCCGGTGGTTGCCCCAACACCTGAGAACCCTGAAGAGTGGGTGAATACGGCACTGGCCAATAATCTGGGGTTGAAAGCTACCCGGGAAGGATTAACGGCTTCCGAGTCCAAAGTAAAAGCCAGCAAGTCCGGTTATGCTCCAACGGTTAATGCATTTGCCAGCTATAACTACAGTTCCAGCAATTCAGAGAACTCCAGGGGATCAGTTAATGGCTTGACATATTCCGGTGATGGAAACCAGACAGTAGTTGGTGTTCAGGTTGACCTACCGATCTTCTCGGGTGGTTCCACTACAGCGGTTACCCGGCAGGCGGGCTATCAACTGGAAGAAGCCCAGAAAAATTACGACCAGCAACTTCGTGACACCAATGCCAATACCCGTAGCCTGCTGAGAACCGCGACTTCTGACGTGGACCGGGTTCATGCCAGCTGTCAGGTGATCCTGTCGTCAGAAAGTGCACTGAAAGCGACTCAGAGTGGCTATGAGGTAGGTACCCGCAGTATTACTGATGTTCTGGACGCTCAGCAGCAACTCTACTCTTCCATCAGTAACTATCAGAACACCCGTTATGACTTTATTGTCAATACGCTGAAGCTTAAGCAGGTTGCCGGTACGCTCAGCCCGGTGGATCTGGAAGCGCTGAACCAGTGGATGACGAATGCCAGTGACGAGCTGTCTGTACCGGATGAGTGCCGTGGTTAATTAATCGTGATGATTCGTAAAAATGGCACCTGATGGTGCCATTTTTATTGGTGTGGAGAGAATAAGCATGGCCGCTGATGTTGAATCTACTCTTCTATACTGAGTGAATACCGACTATGGATGATGATGTTATGGATGAGCATATCAAGAACTGTGAAACCCGTATGAAAACGTATGTGGACGATGGGTGCTCTCTGGCGGAAGCCTTTCTGAAGACCTTTGCCTATGAAGACCTGGAAGAACAGCAAAGGGTTATGAATCGGATTCTTGGCAAATTGTCCATCCAGGGGCTGCAATCCGGAAACGATTATTACTTTGTGGATGGCAGCCGTTTGAATATTGACCCTGCGGTGGATTCAATGCTGGCCACCAAGTCTTCCAACACAAACTTCCGCCCCGGACTGTAGAAATTTTTATTGGCTGGATGGCAGAAACTGGTCAACCAGCATCAATGTCTTTTGCAGAGCTCCCCTATTTTCACGAACAAACTCCCCGGCACGCTGGCTCATGCTTTCATACTCATCTTTATCCTGCACTAATCGGATGGTACACCGGGCGAGCGCTTTGCTATCGTTGACAATTTTCAAACCGCCAGCCTGAATCAGGGATTCGCTGATCTCTTCAAAATTAAACACATGGGGCCCGGATAAAACCGGCAACTTTAATGCGGCTGGTTCCAGCATATTATGCCCACCCGTTGGTACCAGGCTGCCACCCACAAAGGCTATGTCTGATGCAGCGAACAGTTTCATCATTTCGCCCATGGTGTCCCCGAGAATAACCCTGGTCGCATGAGAGGGCCGGGTTCCCTGGCTATGACGGACCACAGAGAGCTGGTTGTCCAGGATCAGCTGGTGGACACGGTCAAATCGCTCAGGGTGTCTGGGTACTATCAGTAATCGTACCTCCGGTGACTCAGCCAGAATGGTCTGGAACGCATCCAGTACCTGCTGATCCTCACCTTCATGGGTGCTGGCGGCCACCAGAATACGAATGTCGCTGCCCATACCCTGTTGCCACTTCTGTCGAAGTGCCTGACCTGCGGTTATGATTTCCGGGGAGACATCCAGATCAAACTTGATACTGCCAGTAACGCTGAGCTGTTGTCTGGGCAGGCCAAGCTCCAGAAATCGCCGACCCGTCTCATGGTTCTGGGCGGCAACCATATTGATCTCTTTGAGCATGGGCCGGGTGAGAAAGCTGAAACGCCCGTATCCTCTTGCCGAGCGTTCAGAGAGCCGGGCATTGGTAATCAGCACGGGAATTGAACGTTTATGGCAGGCTGCGATTGTGTTGGGCCACAGTTCAGTATCAATGACGATGGCCATGACCGGTTGTACCTTGTCCAGAAATCGCCTGACAGCACCGGGAAGGTCATAACTTGCATAGACATGGTCCACGCTGTCACCATGAATTTTGCCAACCTGGGCTGAGCCGGTCGGTGTCATGGTGGTAATTAATACTCCATGGGTTGGGTAGTTCTTCTGCAGTTCCTTTACCAGTGGGCCGCTGGCAATGGTTTCTCCCATGGATACCGAGTGTACCCAGATAATGGGCTTATCTGAGGTGGGAACGCTGAAGAAGCCAAATCGTTCACTCTTTCTCTGCCAGTACTCTGGCGCCTTTCTGGAACGCAGGTAGAGGCGAACCATGGCCAGGGGGGATATCAGGTATAACAGTAGCGAATAAATGAAACGACTCATGAGATAACACAGATTAAAAAGTATATGGAGTTGAATATTAACAAAATCCCTGCCTGCCTTCCTGAGAGTTGCGAGAAGATACGAGCGGGATACCCGGTGAAGACAGCATTTAAGTCATGACCCATGCCCGGAGGATAAATGCCCACTTAATTCAAATACCCATTCTTTCCTCTTCCTGTGGATAATTTGAAGGTTCCACGGTTTATCACCTTTAAGGTCACTGAGATCAATTTTGGAGGTATCAATACCCTCTATGGATTCACCTCTGGATAGATCATACAGCTGTTTATCATCCAGAATATACGCTTTCATTGCCAGGGAGTAAGCTTTCCGGCCGGAATCGTAGGATGGGATGGTTATCATGGTTTTTTTTACCGGCGACCAGATCTGCATTACGTTGGGGTTAATCTCATTGGTTGTGGTTGTTTCGCTGCCAGCTTCATTTCCCGACAGGCTATTGGGACTCATATGGGTCTGGAAGGAACTGCTTCGTGTCACTGTCCTGGTAAACACCGATGAAAAGCAACCGCTATGTCGCCTGGTTTCCACTTCAGGCTTTTCTGCATTTGGCAGTAAAACAGAAAGGGTGCGGGACATTCTATCTCTGAAACTGCCAGTTCTTGATGTGTGGGTCCTGCGTAAAGGTGGAGCCTGGTCTTTTTCAATACTGGTTGATTCAGAATCCGCAGTAGAACCCGTCCATTGTTGGGATGTTAATCCGGCAGTTGCCCTGGTCTCCATAAATCCACTAACTCATGGTTACATTAAGTACATTTCTATGGACTCCTTAATCTATTAAAAGTTCTTCCATCTGATATTTTTTACCCTTGGGTTTTTCTGACTTTATAATCCGTCCCTGAACTTCCGACAGGCTGGAGTTCCCGTAATGGGCAGCAATTCAATACACACGTTGATGGTACAGGGTACAACCAGTGACGCTGGAAAAAGTGCTTTGGTCGCAGGACTTTGCCGGGTATTCAGACGTCATGATATCTCGGTAGCACCGTTCAAGCCCCAGAATATGGCACTGAACAGCGCAGTGACCCGGGAGGGTGGTGAGATTGGCCGGGCCCAGGCGCTTCAGGCGGCGGCAGCAGGACTTGAGCCGCATACGGACATGAATCCCGTGTTGCTGAAACCGAACAGTGATATCGGCGCCCAGGTGATTGTCCATGGCCTGGCGGTGGGTGAAATGAATGCCGCTGAGTATCATGCCTATAAGCCTGAAGTCATGGCCGCCATTTTGCGTTCCTGGAATCGACTGCAAAGTCATTATCAAACCGTGCTGGTGGAGGGCGCTGGCAGTCCGGCGGAAATTAATCTGCGTGAAGGCGATGTTGCCAATATGGGCTTTGCTGAAGCCGTGGACTGCCCGGTGATTATCATTGCGGATATTGACAAGGGTGGGGTTTTCGCCCACCTGTACGGTACCCTGGCACTGCTTGCGGAGTCCGAACAGGCGCGGGTGAAAGGGTTTGTGATTAACCGCTTCCGGGGTGACGTAAAACTGCTCGAACCCGGGCTTCAGTGGCTGGAAGAAAAGACCGGCAAGCCGGTGCTGGGGGTTTTACCCTATCTTCATGGTTTACACCTTGAGGCGGAAGATGCCGTTATTGCCCATCAACATGTTGAAGATCACAAAAACGTATTGAAAGTGGCTGTGCCGATTCTGACCCGCACCAGCAATCACACCGACTTCGACCCTCTGCGCCTGCATCCTGACGTGGATATGCACTTTGTCGGCAAAGGGCAGTCCATTGCCGACTGTGATCTGGTCATTATTCCGGGGACCAAAAATACCCGCACCGATCTTGCCTTTCTCAAGGACAACGGCTGGGATCAGGATATCCTCAGGCACCTTCGCTACGGTGGCAAATTGATGGGAATCTGCGGCGGTTACCAGATGCTGGGTAAGGCCGTGCATGATCCGGAGGGTATCGAATGTGAAGCCGGAAGCTCAGAGGCGCTGGGGCTGCTGAACCTGGAGACCACCATGATTCGGCAGAAGAGACTCACTCGGGTCAGTGGCACCATGCAGTTGCCAGGTCAGGATCCTGTCCCTGTTACCGGGTATGAAATTCATGCCGGGGTGACCACGGGCGCTGCCCTGGAGCAACCGTTAATCCAACTGGATCAGGAAGTTGATGGGGTAATGTCTGACGATGGTCAGATATTTGGTACCTATCTCCATGGTGTGTTTGAACAGCCTGATGCCTGCACTGCCATTTTGCAATGGGCGGGCTTGCAGGAGAGCGCAGGAATTGATTATTACCGGTTGCGGGAAGAGGGCATTAACCGGATGGCAGATGCCATCGAAGAACATCTCGATATGGGTAAAATCTTTGCACTGTGTAATGTTGAACCCTGAATTCAGGAACCACAAAGTTACAGAGGCTCAAAAAGGCATAAATTAAGCGTAACAAGACTGTCCATGGTTCAAGACTGTCCATGGTTATGGATGTGCCAATCATTCCTCCGTGTCCTTGTGCCTTTGTGGTTCACAGCTAATTAAGGGGCAAAAATAAGAATACGAAATCGACAAGTCCCTAGTGATTTAAAACGAATGTTTGGTTAGTATTGCCAAACTTCGCAAGGGGTACGTCAGTGATTGCTATAAATCACGGCGCTTTTGACCATTCACCGTTGATGAGTCAAAAGAGGGAACAGGGTGAAAAACCCTGACTGTACCCGCAACTGTAATGGAAGAGTTCTTCGCAATTTACGCCACTGGTTAAACCGGGAAGGCTGCCGGGAACGATGATGCCAGAGTCAGGAGACCTGCCTTTGTGAAGCCCTGAAAAATAGCCTGTTTATACAGGCTGGAACCGGGCGGGTAACCTGGCGGCTGGGAACACACCTTCTTATACACTGTGCTTTTTTGCAAAGCCCGGTGGCCGCGCGTGCCGCCCTGAGTATTGATTGTGACTCAGGGACACCATGAAAACACATTCTGTACCCTGCAAAACACTGAAGCACAGGCTGCCCGTGATGCTGGTTATGGCTATGGCATTGGCCAGTGTTGTTGCATCACCTTTCAGTATTGCCCGGGCCAGCGAGTCTGACAGTCTGTATTGTGTGGTGGATATGAGTGACCGTTCTGTCTGTCTGAATACCCGTTCGCCCGGCATCATCAGCCTTTCTCCGGGCACCACTGAACTGTTATTCGCTGCCGGTGCCGGTGATCGTGTTATTGCGGTGGATCAGCACAGCGATTTCCCTGAAGCGGTAAAAAAACTGCCCAATGTAGGTGGCTACCCCAATGTCAATGTTGAAGCCATTGTGGCCATGAAGCCTGACCTGGTGGTGGTCTGGACCGGAGGTAATTCCCCGAAGGTGATTGACCAGCTGGAGTCTCTGGGAATCAGCACCTTTCATATCGATGTGGTGGATTTTACCGGCATTGAGCAGGCTATCCGACGTCTTGGGCAGGTGGCCGGGACAGAAAAAGCAGCGAACCGTGTTGCTGAAGACTTTACCACCCGTTTAAAAACACTGCAGAGCCATTATAGCCAGCGTGAGCCGGTATCGGTGTTCTTTGAAATCTGGCGATCCCCACTGATGACGGTTGGTAATGGTCTGGTTATTAATGATGTCATTTTGTTGTGTGGTGGCCGGAATATCTATGGTGATGTCTCAGAACGTATTTCTAGAATCGGCATCGAATTCCTGATTACCCGTGATCCCCAGGTCATTATTGGTTCTGATCCGAGAGGTGATACTCTGCAAACCCGGAAAGAATTGATGAACTACTGGGGCCAGTGGCAAAACCTGCAGGCGGTAAAGCGCCAACAACTGTTTTCGGTATCCAGTGACCTGATTGCCAGACCAACACCCAGAATTCTGGCAGGGGCAGAGATGATCTGCCAGCAGTTACAAGCGGTACGCTCAGGGACAAGCCATCCCGAATATGCGGCTTCCCAGTCACCAACCTCATGACCAGAGTCCGTTCTGAAAAGGCAGGCTCCTGCAAATTTCAAGACCATTCGCTTACGTTAAGGATGTAAATAAAATGTCGTTTAATCAGCGTTCAATTTTTGTACGCACCGGGCTTTCTGTTGCTGTGGCAATGTCGGTGATGAGTTCTGCTGCCGTGGCAGAAGAAGTTTATAAGCTTGGAGAGGTTGTTGTTACTGCGGCAAGGACTGCCCAGACAGTTGATGAAACGCTGGCTCCTGTGACGGTGATTGATCGGGAGCAGATTGAGAATAGTCAGGCGACATCGGTTACAGAGCTATTAAGTCAAGCTCCAGGGGTGCAGATTGCCAACAATGGAGGGCCTGGTAGTAAGTCTGGAGTGTTTATTCGGGGTACCTCAACGGAACAGACACTGGTTCTCATGGATGGACAAAAACTGAATACTGCACAGGCTGGTTCAGCACCTCTGGAGTATCTAGATCCAGAGCAAATTGAGCGGATTGAAATTGTCAGAGGGCCACGTTCAACAATTTATGGTGCCGATGCTGTTGGTGGAGTCATTAACATAATTACCCGCAAAGGAATTGGTGCTCCAGCGCTAACTCTTAAAGCTGGTGTCGGTAGCCGTGGAACGGGTGAGTATGGCATTAACTTTGGAGGGGAGTCGGAGGGAACCCGTTTTAACCTTGGGGCAAGATTATTTGAGACCGAGGGGTATGACCGGACTGCTACGACAGTTGGTTTTGATGGGGATGATGATGCCTTCAGAAATAAATCAGCATCAGGAAGTTTGTCGCACGATTTTGGCCGCTTCAGTGCAGGTGTGAACTTTTCTCACTCTGAAGGAAAGGCTGAGTACGATGTAAATTATGCACATGGTACTCAGGGAACACCCATCAGCTATTTCGAATTATCAAATGTGAATACCTATGCTGAAATGGAAGTCAGCGATACTTGGGGTAGCCGGATGGAATTGGGCTTCCAGAGGGACCATCGGAATGATATTGGACCAAGCCCAAGCAATGCTAGCAATAAACGCTATTCCATTAACTGGATTAATGATATTGCATGGGCTGAAAACCAGTATTTGATTGCAGGCGTGGATTATGCCAATGATTTTACTGAAACCAGCTACAACTATACTGAGGATGAGCGCTATAACACGGGTGCATTTGCCCAAAACACAACATCCTTTGAAAGCAGTGAACTGCAGGTTGGAGCCAGATACGATAGAAATGAAGCTTATGGGGACAAAACCACAGGAAGTCTGTCTTGGGGGTTTGAACTTCCGCATCAAATGAAGTTGATTGCATCTTATGGAACTGCGTTCCGCGCGCCAACTTTCATGAATTTATACTCAGGAAGTTCTGGCAATCCGGACTTGAAACCTGAGACTGCCCAGAATGCTGAGCTTGAATTGAGGGGGCAGTTAAACAGTGCGAGCAACTGGTCTGTCAACCTATATCAGAACAATATGCAAGACATGATTATTTATTCTGATGGAAAAATGCAGAATGTGGAGCAAGCACGGATTCAAGGTATGGAGTTATCTGTGAGTACGGTTCTAATGGACTGGAATTTGAATGCGAACATCTCTGTTCTTGACCCGGAGAATCGTACGCTGGATAAACAACTGGTCAGAAGAGCTAATCAACTGTTTTCGGTAAATGCAGATAAAGGCTTTGGTCGTTGGACACTTGGAGCAACCTTTAGAGGTCAGGGAGCAGCTTGGGATAGTACTGATAATAAAACGAACAGGCTTCCGGGATTTGGTACGATTGACCTAAGAGCATCTGTCAATTTGACCACTGAGCTGAAAACCCAGTTTAAGATTGTGAATCTTATGGATAAAGAGTATGCCACTGCCAGTGGTTATATTGATGAGCCGCGTGGAGTATTTGCGACGATTGTCTGGTCTCCGGAGCTATAAATATGACCTCGGTCCCACGCTCTGCGTGGGAATGCAGACCGAATTATCAATAAGCTCTGCAGTGTTTGCTAGCTCCCGTATGCATTCCCACGGGGAACCGTGGGAACAAGTGTGCCTCTGCAATAAACAGGTTTGCCATGACCCTAAAATACTCCGGCGATATCCGCGAACTCTGCTACCCGTTTATCTACGAAGACTCCCCCCTGTGCGATTATGAAATTATCACTGATGAACTGTGCGCAACCCTCGGTGGCGTTATCAGTGAGCTGGAAGGGGATGAACGGTTTGTGGACATCTATGATTTTCTGGATCAACTGCAGCCCAGGATTTTCCATATGAATGGTTCAATCCGGGGAAAGCAGGCGATTTTTGAACAGCAGATTCACTGGCTTGCAGGCTACTTTGACCAATACCAGAAAGAGATTGAAGGGCAGTTGCACGGTTTTGTCCTTCCCAGGGGCGGTCGATCCGTACAGTTACTGCACAGTTGTCGTTCACTCTCCAAGAAAGCGGTCAGGGCACTGGTCAAGGTGGATGCTCACGGAATTGAGGTGCCGGATGAATTACATCGGTTTGGCAATCTGCTTTGCAACCTGTTCTTCCGTTTAACCGTGGTGATCAATCGTCGGCTCGGCATCGTAGAACCGGAATACCAGAGCTTGAGCTATAGCCTGAAGCCTCCTTCCAGGAAATAGCAGGAATAAAAAATGCAAAAAATCGGCTTCAACCAGAAGCCGACATTTGTCTTGATCAGGATTCAATATTCCGGTGATCAAATCCCTTGAAGCTGATTTTGTACAGCAGGGAGTAGATCACCGGCAGTACGATCAGTGTCAGCACCGTAGCAAAGCCCAGGCCGAAGATAATGGTCACGGCCATGGATTTGAAAAAGGCATCAAACAGCAGTGGAATCATGCCCAGCATGGTGGTCAGGGCGGCCATACAGACGGGGCGCAGGCGGCTGACCGAAGCGTGGAATATGGCCTCCTGTTCTTCCCGGCCTTCTTCCAGCTCCAGTTTGATCTGTTCCACCAGAACGATACCGTTCTTGATGATCATGCCGGACAGACTCAGCAGGCCCAGCAGTGCCATAAAACTGAACGGTGCATTCAGCGCCAGCAGCCCGGCCACAACACCAATCAGTGCCAGGGGAACCGTACACCAGATAGCTATAGGCTGTCGTATGGTGTTAAACAGGAATACAGTAATCAGAAACATCCCCAGATAGCCCAGCGGTATTGAGGCAAACACCGCACTCTGTGCATTAGAAGACAGTTCATGAGCACCACCCCATTCCAGCTGGTAACCCTCGGGCAGTGGAATGGCTTCGATGTTTGCACGCACCTTGCGCAACACGCTGTCGGCGGTTTCATCACCCAGCAACTGTGGGTCAGCCATCACGGACATCATGCGCTTACGGTCCCGGCGGATGATCAGCGGGTTTTCCCATTCGGTATCAAAACTGGAAATGGCCTGGGTGATGGGCACATAACTGTTGTAGTCAGCACTCCAAACCTGCAGATCGGTAATGCTATCGGCATTCAGGCGTTCGGATTCCGGAGAGCGGACAATCAACGGCATTAACTGGCTGCCTTCACGATAGACGCCAACCTGACGGCCGCTGAAGTTCACCAGCAGAGCGTCGTCCAACGCCTGTTTGGAGATACCGCTGCGGCGGGCACTGGCTTCATCCAGGTGAGGGCGAATCAGGCTGACCTGATTACGCCATCCGTGTCGTATATGCGTGGCCATCGGTTCGTTACGCAGTACATTGATGGCCTGTACCGCCAGAGAACGTAATACTTCCGGGTCCTCGCCATAGAAACGGGCTTCAATTTCTGCGGCGGGTGAAGGGCCATTCTGTAAGTATTTGATCCGATATTCCACATCACCGAAGTCTTCGGTCAGGCGGATTTCCAATGTCGGGATCAGCGGTGTGATGGCTTCCAGATTATCTGTCTCGATAATCAGCTGGCCGAAACTGCTGTATTGCTTTTCCGGCATATAAGGAAGAATAAAACGCTGTGCGCCCTGGCCAATCACCGTTGTGACATTTTTTACGCCGGGGAGAGTCAGCAGTAGTTGCTCAAACTCTGCCACCCTTGTTTCGGTAGCACGGACATCACTGCCCTCCGGCATCCAGAAATCCACAAAGAACATCGGCGTGTTGGATGGCGGGAAAAAGACATTTTTCACCGAACCAAACCCCATCATCGCCAGCACCAGCGCCAGAACCGTCAAGCTGATGGTGATGGGGCGGTGGACCAGAGAGAACCCGAGCAACTGTTTATACAGGGTGAACAGCGCCCCCTGGTAAGGATCTATGGATTCACCCGCCGCCTGTCGGGCAGCCAGCTCGTCCTTCTTGAACAGAATGTTGCAGAAGAAAGGAGTCAGGGTGATGGCTGTGATCCAGCTCAGGAACAGGGAGATCAACAGCACCTGGAACAACGACAGACAGAATTCACCGGTGGCATCATCAGAAAGGCCAATAGGTGCGAATGCCATAATGGCAATGACGGTGGCACCCAGCAATGGCCACTGGTTCTGGCTGACAACCTGTTTGGCGGCCTGCAACCGGGTGAGCCCCCGTTGAAGACCGACCTGAATCCCTTCTGTGACGACAATGGCGTTATCCACCAGCATCCCCAGGGCAATGATCAGCGCTCCCAGGGAAATCAGCTGGAGTTCAATGCCGATCACCTTCATAACAATGAACGTTCCGAGGATGGTCAACAGCAGCACGGCACCCATCAGCAGGCCTGCACGTACGCCCATGGCCAGCAGCAGTACGACAATAACAATGGCAACGGATTCCAGCAGGTTGATCAGGAAACCATTGACGGATTGTGAAACCGTTGCCGGTTGGTCGTATACTTTGGTGAGCTCAATGCCAACCGGTTGCCCGGACTCAAGCTCATCAATGCGCTGACGAATAGCGTCGCCTATATCCACCACGTTAACACCGGAAGCGAAGGAAATGCCCAGTGACAGAGCCTGGCGACCATTGGAGGAATAGAGTGTGTCCGGTGTTTCATCGAAGTCTCGACGAACGGTGGCGATATCGCCGAGTCGAACCAGCTGTGTGCTCCCCGGTGGGCTGATGATCAGCTGTTCCAGTTCATGAATGTCATTGAACTCACCGGTGGGATGAATGCGTATGGAGCGCCCTTCCACCAGCATGTTACCGGCATTGGAGACCACATTCTGATTCTGGATCAGGGCGAATATCCAGGCTGGATCGATACCCAGGTTAGCCAGTTTGGCCTGGGACATCTCAACCACCACCTGCTCCTGACGGGCTCCGGCGATGGAGACTTTCTTGACCCCTTCAACCAGCACCAGCTCACGTTTCAGGTAATCGGCGTAGTTTTCCAGGTCCCTGGAGGTATAGCCTTCCCCGGTAATGTTGAACAGCATGCCATAGACATCGCTGTAGTCGTCCATGACCACCGAGGGGTAGACACCGGGAGGCAGACCATTCTGGCTATCATTGATCTTGCGGCGTAATTCATCCCAGATCTGGGGCAGTTGATCTTTGTCGTATTTTTCTTTCATCTCCACCATGATCTGGGAACGGCCATTGCTGCTGATGGAGTCGATGTGTTTGACATACTCCATCTGCTGAATGGCTTCTTCCAATGGCAGTGTCACTTCTTCTTCTACCTGTTCCGGGGAGGCTCCCGGATAGTGGGTAATGACCATGGCCTGTTTGATGGTGAACTCGGGGAACTCCAGCTGGCCCAGTCCAAAAAACGACATTGCACCGCCAACCAGCAGGATAACCACAAACATCCAGCTGATCACCCGGTGGGATATGGAATATTCGGCAATATTCATGGCTTATAGTCCCCGTTCCCTGCGCAGCGGTTTGACGGTCATGCCGTCATATAGCTGGCTGAGACCTGCGGTAACGATCTGGTCACCGGTATTGAGACCTGACAGAACCTGAACTCCCGCCTCGGTGATACGTCCTGTGGTCACTTCGACAGGGGTAACCTGTCTGGAATTCTGGTCAAAACGC
Organism: Endozoicomonas sp. SESOKO1; assembly: GCF_024606265.1. Taxonomy (GTDB): domain Bacteria; phylum Pseudomonadota; class Gammaproteobacteria; order Pseudomonadales; family Endozoicomonadaceae; genus Endozoicomonas. The sequence continues at coordinate 1,783 of NZ_JAHHPP010000400.1, read as the reverse complement.
CAAACCACCGTCTTATTGTCCGCGTCGTTTTTAGCTACGGCTGAAATGGGGACCAGAACGTATCCTGGTTGCCCCCGGGTATCGATAACTTGGGCCAGGTCCATCACGACCGTGGCGGTCATGCCGGGAAGAATGTTCATATTAGCCGGTGCAGTTCGGGTGAAAATTACCTCATAACTCTGGGTACCCGGAGTTATTCGTGTGGCGTGCTCTTTATAGCTGACCGGAAACTCTTTGCCAGGTGCGCCAGGGAAGGTAGCAATAGGCTGATAGTCCTGATTGACGGTCTCTTTGTTCACATGGGAGACGATACTTTCCGGTATCTGGATGCTGATATCGAGCCGGTCACTGCTTTGCAGGATGAGTACCGGTTGCTGGGCCTGAACCTGCTGGTGGGTTTCAGCCAGAGTCTGGGCAACCCGGCCACTGAATGGGGCTGTCAATGTCGTATAAGCCAGTTTGTCCCGGCTTAATTTCAGCGCCGCTTCCGCAGATTTCAGTCTGGCACTGGCCGTATCGTAGCTGGATTGCGAAATGACTCTCTTTGTTAACAGGGAGCTGGCACGTTCAAACTCCGCCCTGGCAAGTTCATAATTGGCCTGGCGATCCTGAAGCTCATTGCGGATATCCCGGTCGTCAAGATAAGCCAGTACCTGTCCTTCGGTAACATCATCGCCCTGTTTGACCTCGATCTTGTCGATCTGCCCGGGTATGCGGAAGGATATTTCGGCTTCGTCAGTCGCCGTTACTTTGCCGGGAAAATACCGTAACTGCTGCTGCTGAGGGTCTTTGACCTCAAATAGCTTTACGGGGCGGATGACTTCCTTGTGCCCGGTCTGTTCCTGATCACAGCCGGTCAGCAGGTTGAGTGTCATTAACATCATCACGGCTATGGATGATCGGGATAAAGGAGTGAGTTGCATTCTTATGGAGCTCCTGGCCAAAAATAGGGTAGACGTAACCGGCAGGCATGATTGATGCGTACCGGGTACTTGGAGTAAGTAAACGCTGGCAGGTTTCATTGATCTGTATATATGGACACAACCTGCTCAGCCTGAAGATTGCAGTTTTCAATCATTGCCGGTGAAAACGGTGCTTGCCATCCCCAGCCCTGCAGGTATTTGGCAAGGTTGGAAGTGAGCAGGGTGAATCCATTGCCTTTTTGCAGGGAGGGTTGTTTCAGACCAAACCCGGACATGCTGATCTGGAACAGGCCCTCACCCAGACTCCAGATCCCCATCAAAATATCAGCCAGCGCATCCTTGCGGTTGTTATCCGTTATTGCCGGGTTGTCCTCTATTAACTCAATGATCAGTGCTGCCACCATCTGGCTCATCTCGTGATAGATGCCGTCCAGTACCTGAGCCCGTCCTGTCGATGCCCGCTGCCAGATCTCCGGGGTCATTGCCAGTTGACGCAGAAAGTAGTGATGGGGCTGTCGGGCATAACACAACCAGATCGCCATATTAAGCGTTAACAGACGTTCCATGGCGGGAGCCGGGCTGTTGAGCACCTGATGAAATACAGAAGTAATCGTTCTGGAGATATCGATGGTGCACCCCAGCAACAGATCTTCCTTGCTGGAGAAGTGCGAATATACGGTTCCCATTGAGAACTGGGCTTGTTTGGCAACTTCAGACATTTTCAGGTCCATAAAGCCCTTTTTCCTGAGAATGGTCAGGGTGGACTGAATAATGGAAGCTTCTCTCTGTGTCCGTTTGTCGGATGCTGACATGGCTAATAAACCGTGGTGGAAAGCAGGAGTTAAAGAGATATAATTTCC
>NZ_JAHHPP010000399.1 GCF_024606265.1 Endozoicomonas sp. SESOKO1 | reverse complement strand
GTTTAATGGTTGGTGCTGATTACAATTTGAAAACGGTGTTTTCTACCTTTTCACCGCAATCGAATTTATCAATCAGATCATTCAGTGCGGCTTGCAGAGCCTCTTTGATCTTAGCGGCTTGCTCGTCGGTATAATTATACTTTGATTTATCCGCTAGTGCTGTAACAGCCTGTATTTGCCTGATAGCCTTCGGCATCCTGATATTAACAACCTCAACGAATTTTTCCGATGGACTCTTTTTAGCGGGCTTAGCATTACGTTCCATTTTATCGTTAGCCATGGTAGCTCCCTCTTTCTGGTTGGTTTTAGTGTTGCTTTTTTTGCTAGTGGTTTTATTAGTAGTAGTCATTGTGTTGCTCCTTACGGGTTGTTTTATTTATCGGTGTTTCTAATTTAACTATGGGTGATTAGTCGTGTATTACAATATTTTTTTTAATTAATTTGTTCATTTTTTCTCTATATAAATAGCCACAAGCAGGAATTTTTTTTTACTAGTGCAATCACGCTTGCTTGCAATTTTTTCTGAGCTGCGGGTCACCTGGCACACAGGCGGGGTCCCTAGATTGCTGCCTTTGAGGCGGGGTCTACGGGGCGCGGTGTTTCGCTAGTGCCAGAGTTCAAAAACTGGTAAACAAATTTTTAAAGAACGCTGATTCCAAGCGGGTTGGCTAGCTAATTAATTCAAGAGTGGTAAACAAAAAGCCCTGAATTGAGTCAGGGCTAATTAAATCAGTAATCACTGGCGAGCATGATGGTTAAAACCCGGAATGTTTTGGATAGATTCTCCGGGTCTTCCGATCCATGTTCTAAATCAGGGGCATAATAGCCAAACTTTGCAAATACCTTATGACCTTCAAATTCTATTATTATGAAGTCATGTTCACCGTATGGATCGTTGTCTTCATTAAAGGCATTAAAGTTTGCAATGGCAGCTAATAAACCATTCTTGTCTTTAATTGTATGGGCAACACTTCTGGTTCTCATTACTTTAAATCGGCAGTTTTCTCTAAGGAGACTGATTTCTTCCTTGTAATCAATTAGCGACCGCCGAACCCTATCATTATACAAAGCTATTTTTTTCATTTAGTACCTCCGTATTGGTTGTTCATTTTTAGTACTAATAGCCTATATAGGTCATCAGCCGCCTAACCGCTAATTATTTGTTCAATAGGTCAAAAAAAGGAAAAACGGCATTCGGATGATATTAAATGAAGCTAATTTCACAGGCAGAATTTGCACGACAACAGGGGGTCAACCGGAGCTATATCACTAAGCTCGTAAAAAACGGCATAGTGAAATTGGTTGATGGAAAAGTTAATCCAGAGCAAGCAGTCCAAGCAATCGAAGATAACATTGATCCCGCACAGCATCGGCCTTCAAAAGAACGGCAAGCAAAACAGGCCATGCAGGAAATAATGCCAGCCGGTGGTCAGGGTGGCGCAGTTGATTTTGTCACTGCCCGGACAATGCGAGAAGCCTTCCGGGCGAAACTGGCAAAACTCGATTTTGAAGAACGCAGTGGCCAGCTAACCGATGCGACAAAAGTTAAAAATGATGCTTTCAAGGCCGGTCGAATTGTCCGGGATGAACTTCTGGCCATACCCGATCGGCTATGTGATGTACTCGCAGCAGAAGAAGATGCGGCAGCAGTACGAAAGCTTCTATTTGAAGAACTGGAATTGGTTTTAAATCGCCTATGCAAGTAGATCAAAGCCCATATCTCGAAGGGTTCTTTAAAGGACTGTTGCCAGACACCCGGCTTACGGTTTCTGAATGGGCAGATCAAAAGCGAATCCTCCCGGCAAAAGCAGCAAAAGAAGCCGGGCGGTGGCGGACGGAAAGAACGCCTTACCTGAAAGAAATCATGGATGCGCTATCGCCTTCCTCCCCTATTGAAAAAGTGGTGTTTATGAAAGGGGCGCAGGTAGGCGGGACAGAGTGCGGTAATAACTGGCTCGGCTATGTCATCGACCATACACCGGGTCCCATGATGTATGTCTTGCCAACGCTGGATATGGCCAAGCGTACATCAAAACAGCGTATCGCTCCGATGATCGAAGAAATGCCTTCTCTCCGGGAAAAGGTAAAAGAATCCCGGAGCCGGGATAGTGGCAACACGGTCTTATCAAAAGAATTTCCAAACGGGGTTCTGATTTTTACCGGGGCAAATAGCTCTACAGGCCTCCGCTCGATGCCTGCCCGATTCCTGTTTATGGATGAGGTAGATGCTTACGAAGATGATGTTGACGGTGAAGGTAGTCCAATCAATCTGGCCATAAAGCGAACGGCTACCTTTAGCCGTAACCGTAAAATCCTGATGGTCAGCACGCCGAACATAGCGGAAACCAGCAAAATAGAAGCGGCCTATGAAGATAGCGATAAACGCCGCTTCCTGGTTCCCTGTAATGCCTGCGATCATTACCAGCCGATAGTCTGGTCACAGATAAAATTTGATCATGGAGATCCTGCGACAACACGCTTCGAATGTGCCAGGTGCAACCATAAGCACTTTGAAAAAGATAAGCCTCGTCTGCTAGCCAAGGGCTATTGGCAAGCAGAAATGGAAAAGAGCGAAAAAACAGCCGGGTTTCACCTCAGTTCTCTCTACAGCCCGAATGGTTGGTATAGCTGGCAGAATGCCGTGGAGGATTTTTTAGCGGCAGAGAAAAACCCGGTCCAGTTAAAAGACTGGACGAATACAGTACTTGGTGAAACATGGGTTGAAAAGGGTGAAACCGTCGAACATGCCTTACTCTACCAGCGTCGGGAACATTACCCGGCAGAAGTCCCTTGGTGGGTTGAGGTAATTACCGTTGGCTGTGATGTTCAGGATGACCGTATCGAATTTGAGGTAATCGGTTGGGGTGCTGGTGAGGAAAGCTGGTCGATTGATTACGTTCGTCTCTATGGTGATTTATCCCGGCAAGGGATATGGGATGCCCTCGCTGATATGCTCCACAAAACTTTTACCCGGCAAGATGGGATCAAGATGAATGTGGCGCAGGTCTGCATTGACTCTGGTGGTCACTATACCGATGAAGTTTATGCCTTCTGTCGAAAACAGGGTGCGGATTGGGCAATCCCTATCAAGGGGTCATCACAGGCTGGTAAACCAATAGCCACCTTCCCGAAAACCAAAAATAAAAAGGGTGTCTACCTGACCATAATCGGCACCGATACCGCAAAAGAATTGATATACCAGCGTTACCGTATTCTCGAACCGGGTCAGGGCTATTGTCACTGGCCAATAAAGGACTGTTTTGATGAAGACTATTTCAAGCAGGCCACCGCTGAAGAAAAAATCAAGAAGTTTAAATTCGGGGTCCCTTATTTTACTTGGGATGCCAAAAACAGAAGAAACGAGGCGCTGGATTGCCGTGTCTATTCTCTCGCTGCTATTCGTATCTTGCAGCAGCATCGAGGGATTAACCTGGAGCGACTGGCATCCAGTAGGCCGTCACCTGAAACTGCATCAGAAGAAGTCCAAGAAGAAAAACAGAAAAAGCGGCAGGTCAGGCGGTCATCAAAGAGTTCTTATCTAAACGGATAAAAGCCATGTTCACGGAAGAAGAATATCAAGCCCTAAAGCGAGCAGTGCTGTTACGGGATACCCGAGTGGTTCAATTAGATGGGCAGCGAGTAGAGTTCAGCAGCTTTGCTGAAATGGAGCGGCGCCTTCAGGCTATTGAGCGTGAATTGATCAAGAAGCAAAAGCGTCCAAAGCAGTTCGGTATCTATTCATCAAAAGGAGTTTGATAATGAGCTTCTTTGCCAATTTAGTGAAACGGTTTACCAACAGTGCTTATACCGCTGCCGGGACAGGTCGGCGCACAAGGAGCTGGTATGCTCCACAGTCGTCGCCCAACACTGCCCTTTCTGGTGATCTGAGCCAGTTGATCAACCGATCAAGGGCGGCAATCCGTAATGATCCGTGGGCGAGTAGTGGTCTGGAAAAGTTGGTCAGCAATGTTATTGGCCGTGGCATAACACCAAAATCACTGGTTGATAATGATGGCCTCCGGGAAGACTTACAGACTTTATTCCAGCAATGGTCCGACGAATCGGACGCTGATGGTCTGCTGAGTTTCACTGGCCAGCAGTCATTGATTACCCGATCAATGTTTGAGGGTGGCGAGTGTTTTGTTCGGTTGCGACCACGTAGGCCAGAAGATGGGCTATCGGTTCCGCTACAGCTTCAGATTCTTGAATCAGAATATGTACCTGTCTCGTATAATCAGAAGCTCTCTAATGGCAATGTCATAAAAGCAGGCATTGAATTTAACGCTATTGGAAAGCGAGTTGCTTACCATATGCACCGGGAGCATCCAGCGGAATTTGCTTTTGATAGTAGTCGGCTTGTCAGGATAGAGGCTGAAAATGTCCTCCATATTTTTGAGGCTTTGCGCCCGGGTCAGCTACGTGGCCAGCCATTACTGACACAGGTATTAGTCAGGCTCTATCATCTGGATAAGTTTGATGATGCTACCTTGCTCAGACAGGAAGTAGCCAATCTGTTCACCGGCTTTATCAAAAAGCCATCCCCGGAACAGGAACCCATTGATCCATTGACCGGCAAGCCTTTTGAGTATGACGCTAATGGTGCGCCCATGGTGGCAATGGAGCCTGGCACAATGCAGGAATTGGCACCGGGCGAGGAAGTGGAGTTTAACAACCCTCCCGGAACATCTGCAGATTACCCTAACTTTATGAAGCAGCAGCTTATGGCGATTGCCGCAGGAATCGGCATGCCATTTGAGTTGCTATCCGGGGATATGGCCGGGGTCAGTGATAGGGCTCTGCGTCTAATAATTAATGAGTTCCGACGACGCATTCAGCAGATTCAGCATAACCAGATCATATTCCAGTTCTGCCGACCAGTCTGGAACCGTTGGCTTGATATGGCTGTGCTGAATGGCTCTATTGCTATTGCTGATTATCAAAGAAACCAGCGTTCATATCGTCGGGTTAAATGGATAGCCCATGGCTGGCCATACATGCACCCGGTTCAAGATATGCAGGCACAGAAAATGGCCGTGCGCTCAGGCTTTAAGTCACGTTCTGAAGTGGTCAGTGAACTCGGCTTTGATAGCGAGCAGATTGACGAAGAAATTGCAGCGGATAACCGCCGGTCTGATGAACTTGAATTGAAATACGACAGTGATGCTCGGGATGCCATGATAGCCGAGCCACCAGTACAGTCGGAGTCAGAAGAAAATCAGGATGAAACCGATGGACTTCAGTAAAGGCATATTGGCATTCAGTGGTGGCAAAGATTCGGTGGCTGTTAGCCAGTATATGCTGAGTCGGGGCTATAAACTCCCTCATGTAGCGGTGGTTAATAAAGAAATTGATTACCGCTGCCATTTGGATTTTATAGAGAGCTACTGCAATCAATACAATGTTCCATTGCTCTTTGTTAATCGGAAAGAAAAAGGAATGGATTTTTTAAAAAAGAATCCAAAATTTATTTTTCCGACCTGCTCAAAAATTAAAAGCCGATGGTTCAGGATTTTTCAGCGAAATGGCATCCATGAATTTACTGAAAAGTACAAAATAAAGTCGGTTGTTTATGGTCGTAGAATTGCTGACGGTAATCTAATCAGAAAGCCGAAATACAAAACTGCTAATGGAGTCTGGCAAATGTTCCCGCTCCGGTCATGGAGCAATGAATACACCCTCGATTACATAAAGCGTTTTCCAAAGTCTCCCATCTACGACACGCCGAGAGGAATGCGGCGGGGAACCCATACCATAAACATTGCCAATATTTATGGTGAAACCGTATTTGATGATGCAATCAATTTCATCAAAGCAACCGATGAAAATAAGTACCCAAAAATTCTTGAGCTACTTACCTATAGGGAGAATTATTATGGCTCATAACCGCCAGTGGTTTAGCTTGAAAAATGAAGCAGGCAAAACACCGGAATTATTTATCTTTGATGAAATAGATGATTGGTGGGGTGTATCTGCTCAGTCAGTTATTGATCAAATCAGGGACTTGGATACCACCGACATTAATGTTCGCATTAATAGCCCGGGTGGAATGGTCTTTGAGGGAATCGCCATTTATAACGCCCTCCGTCTGCATAAAGCCAATGTGCATGTCAGTATCGAGGGACTGGCGGCGAGCATTGCCAGTGTTATCGCTATGGCCGGTGACACCGTGGCCATTGCCGAAAATGCCATGATGATGATTCACAACCCTTATGGTTGGGCGGCGGGTGATGCCGAGGCTATGCGGAAAACCGCCGATGTCATGGATAAGGTAGCGGACAGTATTGCTGTCTCTTATACCGCACGAACCGGAAAGTCCCTCGAAGAAATGAAAGCCGTAATGAACGATGAAACATGGTTCACCGCTCAGGAGGCTTTGGATATGGGGCTGGTGGATCAGATTGATGAGCCGGTTAAAGCCGCTGCTTGTTTTGATCTTGCTAAATTCAACAATGCTCCCGCTGGCTTTGGCCTTATGGATCAAGAGCCAGAGAATCAGCAGCAGGAACCGGAAAAACCAGAACCAGAGCAAGTCACCGAGACAGAGCAGCAAGAACCGGAAGCATCGAGTCAAGGGAAGCCTGAAGTTAATGCTCTGGCTATTGCTTCTCTGTGCAATCAGGCTGGCTACCCGGAAAAAACGGAAGCGTTCTTGAAAGAGAAGCTTTCTGAAGTTGATGCAAAAGCCCGTCTTGCGGCCTTTGATGAGATCAAGAGTCTCTGTAAAGCAGCATCCCAGGTCAACAAAGCCAGTGACTATATCAAGGCCAACAAGACCGTCGATGAAGTCAGAAATGAATTGTTTAATCTGCTCACCTCCGGGGATGAAACGATTAACAATGCTTTACCTCCCGAGCAGCAGGGACACAAGCAAACTGCTGTGATTGATACGCAGGCTATTTATAGCAAGCGCAACCGTCGAGCTTAAAACCTCAACCAACCCTCGATTAACCCTTTGTCAAAAAGGACAATGACGATGAGTGTAAAAACTGAAAAAAACTACACTGCCGAGTTTCTGATCTCCGAAGGCAACAACAGCATTAGCCGTGAGCAGGTAGCTCTCGCAGCTAATCTGGATATGGAGCCGGGAACCGTTCTCGGTAAGGTAACTGCCACTGGCGTTTACAAGCCGGTTGATCCTGCCGCTGCCGATGGTTCTGAAACCGCCGCTGGTGTGCTTTACGCAGGCAAGGCAACCGATGCGAGTGGCGGCGATGGTGTCATCATTGCACGACTGGCCGAGGTAGTTGATAGCCTGCTGGTATGGCCTGACGGTATCACTGGTGAAGAACAGGCTGCTGCTATCACTGAACTAGCCGGATTGGACATTATCACCCGTAACGCTTAATCGCTTAACCCTCTCGCAGTACTTTCCTTTTAAACACCTTCCTTTATCAAGGAGCGATAAAATGCTGGATATTTTTAACGACAACGCTTTCAGCCTTTCAAGCCTGACTGCGACCATCAATGAGATGGATTACAAGCCTGGTCGTTTGGGTGAACTCGGCCTGTTCCGTGAAACAGGTATCAACACCACCACTGCGGTTGTTGAAAGCATCAACGGTGTACTCCGTTTGCTGCCTTCTACCGAGCGTGGCGCACCGGCAACTCAGGCTGTTGGTGATAAGCGCCAGATGCGTAGCTTCATCGTTCCGCACATTCCTTATGACAGCACTGTATTGGCTGCTGAAGTACAGAACGTGCGCCAGTTTGGTAGCGAGGATGCCCTGCAGGGTGTTCAGGCTGTTATCAATAACCGTCTGGCCATGATGAATGCCAACCATGAGGTAACGCTGGAATTTCTACGTATGGGTGCGCTCAAGGGCGAGATTCTGGATGGTGATGGTAGCACCGTTCTTTACAACCTGTTTGACGAGTTCGGGGTGACTCAGCAAACCCATAACTTTGCCTTCGGCACAACCACAACCGATACCCGCAAGCAGGCGGTCGCTGCTCGCAGGCTGGTTGATGATGCAATGGGCGCACAGCCTTACAGTGGCCTCCGGGCTTTCTGTGGTGCTGACTTCTTTGACGGGCTGGTTAATCACAAGTCCACCAAAGAAGCCTACCAGCGTTGGCAGCAGGGAGAAGCCCTCCGCAATGATCCGAATGGGACTTTCCGTTACGCAGACATTAACTGGGAAGAATACCGGGGCAGTGTCGGCGGCAATGACTTTGTTGCCTCTAATGAAGCGTACCTCTACCCGGAAGATGCTGACATCTTCAGAACCTGGTTCGCTCCGGCTGACTTTGTTGAGACCGTCAACACCATCGGCTTGCCTCGCTATGCGAAGCAGAAGGTCATGGATTTTGAAAAGGGTGTGATTGTCCACACTCAGTCAAATCCGCTGCCGATCAACCTCAAGCCTCGGGCTGTAATCAAGCTCACCATGAGCTAATCGGCTGGCTGGTTAGTAATGGCCAGCCTCGTTATTTCTTGTTGGAGACTGCCCTTATGGATGACATTTTTAATGATGCAAAGGACCGGGTTCTTTCAGTATTCGGGCAGTCTGTTTTACTCACCTTTGCTGATAACACGACACTTGAAGCCAAAGGTGTCATCAAAAAGGAACTGGTAGAGCTCGGGCAATATGAGGCGATAGCAGGTGAAATTACCGTTCTGTCAATAGATAGCTCAATCAAGTTAAAGCGTGGTGATAGCGTAGTGGCCAACGGGATCACTTATGAGATAGACCGGAAGATAAAAGACGATGGTTATTTAGCTCGGTGGAACATCTATGATTGTTAATAAGCTTTCGGTAGAGGTCAGTAAGGATGTTGAGAACTTTGAAAAGTTGTTTAAGGACTCTCCTAAAAAAACAGAAGTAGCCATTGATAGAACCATGCGAAAGCTCAGCAAGTGGACTGAAGTACAAGTATTACGAATTATGTCGAGGGAATTGCAAGTTACCCAAAAGCGAATGAAACAATTTGGACGAATAAAAACTTACCTTGGCGGTGGGTATAACGGAAGCCGGTATTTAATCGTCTGGATTGGCACTATTCCAATGATGGCTCACCGTATGGGAAGAGCAACACAAAGAGCAAGAGGGGTGCAAGTTGGCCGTCATGATTTTTATGAAGAGGCATTTTTAATGCAGCCACTAAATGCAACAAGACCGTTAGTTTTCCAGCGAAAAGACAACTGGAGTCATAAATGGCGAAAGTCCAAAGTTTCAGGCCGTTGGATGAGAATGGGCTTACCGATTTTTTCTCATAAAGTGCCTCTATTTCATAAAGCAAAAAGTGCATTGAATGAAATAGAGCCTAAATTACTCAAACGTTTTGTAACTCTGCTCCATCAGGAACTTAACTATGCCTTCAACATCGAATCAAGAAAAAGTAATAGTTGAAAAATTGATCGAGCATTTGAAGCTGATTACAGAAAATGTCTATCTTGGTTACTCAGGAACCGGGCTGGAAAACGATATAGAGATACCTGCTATTGTAGTTCAGTTAGTGTCTATCAATGAAGAGCAGCGACAGGGACAACGGGCAAAGTATCGGATGGAATTTGGTATCAGTGCAGTTGCTAAAACCAACACACAGGCAACGTTTAACTTGATTGATTTGACTCGCTCGATCCGGGAGTTATTCACAACTGGAAAACGGTTTACACCAGAAGCCAGAAGTACCGCTTTCAGTGAAACCAGTTTTGACATTGCGCCAAGCAATGCTCACTTATCGTTTGCAGATATGTCCTTGCAAATAGAAGTTGTTATTTAACCCGCCATTTATGGCAACACCCTTCCTACTAAGGAGATAACCCATGTCTACAGTGGATCGTAGTTTTATTGGTGCTGGTAGCATCTACCTCAAGCCTGCTGATGATTCGGCTCCCCTGCTGCCGGTTGGCAACGTGAGCGAGTTTAAATTCAGCTTTGAAGAAGATAAGAAAGAGCTAAAAAACTATCTCGGTGGTGGTGGCAACCGAAACACTATAAGCCGGATTTCGACTATTTCAGCCAGCCTGACCGCAACTGACTTCACCGCCTCTAATTTGGCTATGGCGCTCCGTGGCTCGGTAGAGGCAGCATCTACGGCAGCAGTTTCCGACGAGCTTCATGCAAGTCATGGCGTTCCAGGTGAGTTTATCCCTTTTGACAAGATTCCTAATACAGCGCAGCCTGTAACCGTCAAAGATAGCTTGGACACTACACTGACTGCTGGCGACGATTATGAGCTAACCAAGTCCGGTATTAAGGTTCTTGAAGGTGGAACCATTGATAATATGGGGATCAAAGTGAGCTACACACCTCTGGCGAGCAACATGGTTCAGGCGTTGATTGATTCAGGAAAGGAGTTTGTCCTGTTCATGGAAGGCCTTAATGATGCCCAAGATGGTAAGGCGTTTAATATCCGGGTTCATCGGGTTAAGTTTTCCCCGGTTCAAAACCTCGATTTTATCTCCGATGACTTTGCCAGCATCCCACTTGAGCTTGACGTTCTTGCTGATGCGAGCATCACTGGTTCCGGGTTGTCTACCTTCATGCAGATTGATTTTGCTGGTTAAAGCAACGGTTTGCATCCTGTCTATTCAGCCCCTTTTGAGGGGCTATTTTTTAGATAAAACACTATGGCCAATATCAAAGAATCAGCTATTCGCTTAGTCCTGAAAGCGAAAGATTTGCTGTCAAAGGACGTAAAAAAATCCGCTGATTCACTTGAAGTATTAAGTGCTGAAGCGAAAGCATTAAAAGATGATTTGACCAGGCTTGAAAATCAAAAAGGGCTTTTGTCGTCTTTTCAAAAGCAGACAAAGATTGTCAGGGAATCCGGGAATGCCTTTCGTGATGCAGAGAAGTCAGTTGAAAATCTGGCGCAAGAACAGCAGAAAACGGCAAAGTTGGCAAAACAACTTGAAAAGGAATATGAGAAAACATCTAGTACATTCGCAAAAACGAATAAAGAATATAAAACTCAGCAGCGTACACTGGATAGACTCTCAACTAAACTAGAAAAAACTACAAAGCCGCTTGATGGATTAAGAAAAGCAAAGGAATCTACAAGAAAAGCTGTTAGTGCCGCCAATAAGGAATATAAAAAACAGCAGAGAGAATTAACAAAACTCTCTAATCAGTTAGCCAAAGCTAAAAAACCAACAAAAGAATTAAAGCAGGCAGTTTCAGCTGCAAAAAAATCTGTTTCTGCAGCAAGTAGGGAATACAAAAAGCAAGAGCGGTTGCTTGAAAAAAATACAGAGAAATTAAAAAAAGCGAACACAGCTGCAAGGAAACTAAGGCCTTCAGTTACTTTGCTTACGAACAGAACCCAAAAGTTAAGCAATGAGTTTCAGGATCAACAGCAAAAAGTAATCGGGCTTAGGAATAGCTATGATAAAGTCCGGAAAAGCTCTATTTCTCTTGCCTCAAATCTGGAAACAGCCCGGAAAGCCGTATCCAAGTCCAACAAAAATTTTCAGTCTCAAAGAACCAAGCTCGATGAAATGCGAAAGAGCTTGAAAGAAGCCGGTCTATCAACCAGTAATCTCGATAGCCAACAGAAGAAAATTACGGTTTCATTGCGTTCAACGGCTTCGGCTCTCGAAAAAGTTAAGGCTAAAACCAAAGCGACAAGCAGAGCCTTCCGTACTAGCGGTATGGACAAGCTTGCAACTAATGCTAATAGAGCATCGGTGAGCATTAATCGGCTGTCAGGGCGAATTGCAGGGCTAGTCACGGCTACTGCTGTTTTCTTCGGCCTGAAAAAAGCAATGGTCAGTGTCGTGGAGACTGGTGATAAGTTTGACCGTCTGCGCATCCAGTTAAACTCTATCATGGGTGGTGTTGAGCAAGGGGCTGAAGCAGTCGCTTGGATCAAGCAGTTTACCCGTGACACCCCGCTGCAAATTCATCAGGTCACCGAAGCCTTCGCTATGCTGAAGAACTTTGGCCTCGATCCGATGGATGGAACCATGCAGGCGATTGTTGATACCAACAGTATGCTTGGTGGCGATTTTGAAAAACTCCGCAGAATCAGCCTGGCACTTGGTCAGGCTTGGGGTAAGCAGAAACTTCAGGCAGAAGAATTACGTCAGTTGATTGAGGCCGGTGTCCCTGTCTGGGAGATACTGAAAAAGATCACTGGTGAAAATGTCACAGAGCTAAGGAAATTAACCGAGCAGGGAAAGCTTGGTGCAGATGCCATTAGAGGCCTTATTGCTGAGATGGGCAAAAGGGCTGACGGTGCAGCACTGGCCAACATGAAGCTCTACTCTGGTTTAATATCGAACCTGATTGACCGTTGGACATTATTCAAAGAGCGAATTGATGATGCTGGATGGGGAAAGCGTGTAAACCAGATTCTCACTGATATTAGTAATAAGTGGGATGAAATGGTTAAAAACGGCTCTTTGCAGAAATTAGCTAATGCTATTAGTAACGCATTTGTTGATATGTCAAATAGCGTTGAAAAATCGCTGAAAAGAATTACCTTCCATGAATTTATTGAAGGGGTAAGATCAAGTTTTGAAAAGGTAGGAAACTTACTTTCTGGATTTAATAACGCTTTTACTATAGCAACTAACTCTACAAAACTGTTTTTTAATGGCTTTGCAGCAGGCGTAAAACTATTGGGTGCGGTAATATCTTCTGAGTTTTTCCTCATTACAAAAGCTCTTGAAAAATTAACCGGGTTCTTTGGTGCGGAGGAAACATCAAAAAGCCTAAAGGGTTATGCTGATCTACTGAAAGGGACAACTAAAGCATTTATTAACGAGGTAAACACTGATGCAAAAGATATTGGTGATGCTTGGGATGGGCTATATGAGGGTATTGCAAAAGCAGGCACCGATGCTAATGAAAAGATAAGAATCAGTTTCAAGCGGAATGTTGACCTCAGTAAAAAATCCATTGATGAACTTCTTGTAAACTACAAAAAAACAGAGCCAGCAGTCAAAAAAGTTGCTGAAACCGCGACCAGTGCATTCAAAGATGTTGCCGATGCAATGGAGCAAATTGAGGTAACGGAAACCCGGGTCGAACTGGCCAGTCTTGGTGTGGCCTTAGCAGAAGCATTAAGACTCGGAGTCATATCACAAGAAGAATATTACGAGGCGACTGAAGCGAGTCGTGAAAAGCTGAAGGAGTTTAAAGAGGAAGCGGAAAAAACAAAAGATGTAGTAAAGGACGTTGGTGATACGGCAGAGGAAGCCGGGGACAAGCAAGAACAATCTTTTGAAAACGCCCAGTCTATTTCTGCTGCTTTAGCCGGTCACTATAACGCCATAACCGCCGAACTGATGGGCATGAGCAGTGCCGCTCACGACGCTTTTGTAGCCATACAACAAGGCGGCGGCTCTGTGGATACCACCGCAGCCAAAGGCAGTATTGAAGACCTGAAAAATGAGCTAAAGGCAACCTCTGTAGAAATTAGTCGGTTGCGAAGCAATCAGTATCAATTTGATGTAACCGGCATTGGTCGCTGGCTCAATCAAACATCAACCGCTGCCGCTTATGTGAAAAAACAATTTTTAGAGCAAAGAATTGCCCTTGAACAGCTGTTTGAAAGCTATGAACAAGGCGAGATCAATGCCAGAAGTTTTGTCCGTGAGGCCGAAGATGCCGCACAAACCATGAACCTGCTCAATCAAACGGATTTAGACCGGCTTAATAACGCCATTGTTTCAGCTAAACAAAACATGGCCAGCTTAGGCGACAGTTCCCGCAACACCCTAAACAGCCTGCAAGATGAACTGGATGAATTGCAGGGCAGGCAATCGGATATTGAGCAGCGCCGTTATCAAAATCAGCGTGACGATTTGCGAGCGCAACAGGCCGAGGCTATTGCCAATGGGGATCAGGAGGCGATCAGGAATATTACCTCAGCCCTGCGGATCAGTGAGCAGATTTACAATGAGCGTCGGCGGCAGGCTAATAACGAGAAAGCAGAATCTCTTAAAGAAAGCCAGGTGAGTACATCAGCTCCAATCAACCGAACTACACAGCCGACTCCACAGAAAGTTATCCGGCTCGAATATCCCGGCGGTGCAGTCAATGTAGGCATTGATTCATCGGATGAAACCAAACTGCTGGATGCCCTGAAAAATGCAGGCATGAGGACGGTCTGATGCAACTGGATACTATTACCCTCCCGGACGATCTGCTCTGGATTAATGAATTTGAATGGAACCCGGTAGAGCAAACTACCGAACGCAGTCTGACCGGAGCTTTACTGGTTCAGGAAGGGCAATTCAATTATGGAAGGCCAATCGTTCTTTCTGGCAATGGCGAGGCCGGTTGGGTTTCCCGGCTGACGGTAAAGAGCCTGTTTGCTCTCTCCAAAGCGGCCAATAAAACCATGACGTTGACACTCCCGGATAACCGGCAGTTTTCCGTTATCTTTGATCGTTCTAATGGTGCTCCCGTTGAGGCACAACAGCTTATGCCGTTTGCCTACCCGGACGATAGCGACCAATACCT
>NZ_JAHHPP010000398.1 GCF_024606265.1 Endozoicomonas sp. SESOKO1 | reverse complement strand
ACGACAGTGTAAGGGTAGTAACCATCGCTCCGGGAGCGGTAGAAACCGAGCTTCTGAGTCATACCACGTCCAGTGACATCGTAGATGGCTATGAACAGTGGAAAGACGGCATGGGCGGTGTTATTACGGCAGAGGATATTGCCCGTTGTATTACCTTCGTATACCAGCAGCCGCAGAATGTCTGTATCCGTGAACTGGTTGTGACGGCTACCCGGCAAACGGCATAGAGTATTTTCAGAACCCCGCCATTAATCCCACTGAATCAGTGTTCGGATTATGTGGCCATGGCGGGGAAAAATGCGGTAATAGCCTGGGCAGTTCGACCCTGGGTGCTTGTGCAGGAGAGAGAGCCGGAGCAACTCCGTGTTTTGCTGGAATCAGGAAGCATGCCCGGGATAGAGCGACCAGAATACAATCTCCTGCAGATGTTTATTTTGCAGTGGTAGCCCTTTCATCTCATAGCTCAGTGTCGTCTGTATCGCGGTACGGAATGCTACCAGTTCAAGATCATCCTGAATCTCTTTCAGTGTATCTAACATCTTTGGTGTAATGGCAATCAAACTGTTCCGCAGCTCCTGTTTACGCAGAGCCGCCTGTTCTGCATCCAGGGGGGACGGTGTCTGCTCCTGCTCTTGTAAAAGCCTGGCGATATCCATCTGGCTCTGGATAAAGCGCTGGACCAGCTCTCTGTCCAGATTAATACTGTCGGCGTAGTTCAGGGCCTTGCCCATCACCAGCTGTTCACGGCTCCGGTCAAACACTGGCTGCTCCAACCTCAACTTCAGCTGTGCCATCTCGGGCATCATATTCAGACGCTTATTGATTATGTGAAACAGGTTGCTGATTTTGTGACGGGCGTTGTCGGAAAGGTCAGTGCCCTGTGCCCTGCGAAGCATCAGGGGGGAGCCTTCAGGCGTAATACCGTTGGCTGTCTGGCGCTGGGGCAGGTCGTCCCTTGTCCTTAGGTGTTCAGTCTGAGTCAGCAGGGGCGATGTTGTCGTTGGTTGATAGTTATCAGCTGATGGGCCGTCCATAGTGTTACCTGTCGTAGTTATCGTTCATAAAGTTGTAACCGAAAGCCATTTCGTGCAGTTTGAAACCATCGTTCTTTCTATGCTGCCCTGCATTGTAATAATGAAATGCCCAAAGACTGATTGGGTATTGTGCTGGTCACCAAAGGTAAAACCTGCGCCCATAGGATATTCAAACTGTAGTCGCAATCGATATCGACGGAATCGCCATCTCCGGCCTGCAAAGTATAGCCCGATAGACAGGAGAACCCTGCACCGATCTCAATAAATGTAGTCCAAGAACCAAACCAAGGCTCATGGCGCGGCTCAGACGAAAACATTGCGTAGTCATTGCGCGGTCAAATAGATCTTTGATTGGGAGTTACCATAACGCCTGCCATTAATGCACTGAAAAAAGCCAAAGCCACCCATCAGGTCCACCAATATCACCATGACCCCAACAGCCAGTCCTATGGTGAGGAGGCGGTTGCCAAAATGGGGCAGGACCCACAGCGGGTATTCAAAATGGTCCTTGTGTCCTTCGTGGTCCCAGTGCTTGTGCTATTTTCGCGATAACTCCCCGGATAGAACTTAATTACCGATTGATGGTCTGAATTACCATATTACTTCGAAAGGAATTGCAAAAATGCACGCTATCCCTGGATCATCATCCAGTTTGTCCCTTGCGCAAACTGCTGCCTTAAAAAAAGACGTAGCTTCCCAAACCGAATGTAATCACCAGGTGCCAACGACCACTGGCAGGGCTGTCAACCGGACACCCCCCATCCAATCTGTCTGCCCGGATATTGGCACGGGAAATATTGTCACTTCTACAGACGAATCCCTGTCTGAATACGGAGTAGATTTTGTCAAAGGAACCTTGCAGGCTGGCCTGCAGGGCGGCAATAAGCTGATTCGCAGCGTTGCCGGTCTCACCTCCCAGCCTGTTCCGTTCATTAATCAGGGCCTGTTGGTTTTGACGACAATGCCTGCTTTGGTGGGCGCATACCCGGCATATGGCTTCGGATCAAACGAGGCAGGCACACCGTTGACTTCATCTTCAGTCCATCCAACGACAAACCTGAACACGACTTCTGATCCTGACTCTAATTCTAATGCCGGTAGTGTAGCCTTAGGTATTATGTTCGGTTCATATGCTGTTGCTGCTGTTATGGGGTGTGCTTATTTGTACTGCAGAGGGGTCTATAGCAGCTGTAAGCAACTCAAGCGTGACAACCCCGAGGCATTAAACCGCCATGCCCTTCAAGCAGCGCTCAAAGACCCATGGTACGGCCACGGAGCCGAGTATCGCCAACCGAGTGATAGAACTCGACTGCCAATCCCTGCCCAAAGGCCCCCTGCGCCGACAGCGCCAACCACTTGCGAGCAGGGAACACA
>NZ_JAHHPP010000397.1 GCF_024606265.1 Endozoicomonas sp. SESOKO1 | reverse complement strand
AGTGAAAAGATATCCAACTTCACGAAATTCGCAAATATTTGAGGGAGAAAGACATTCAGGCCAAGGGAGGCAAGTAAGGATTGTTGATTATTGTCGTCTTTAGTATTTCAAAGCTGTAAATTACCAGGCAGGACTACACAACTTCACTGGTGTTCATTAACTTTGGTAAAAAACCAGGCCACCTTTGTTTAAAAGCTGATGTTTATAAGCTGATTCCCAGAGAGCCTACTGGACAAAACAACTGTATTTATATACAGTTCAAAAACCCAATACAGGAGGAAGCCCATGTCCATTACCCCCATGTGGCGAGTTGACCGGGACAGAAGCATGTTTACTGATAAGAAAGCCGCGGAAGAACACGATCGTATGCTGGAGCTGGCAGACGGCATCACTGGTATGCTGGAAGCCAATTTCAAGATCGATGAACAACTGGCGGAAGAGATCGGTCTGCTGATGTCACGAAACAAGGATATTCTCGCCAAAGCCTTTAAAGGCAAGCCAGAGATCCTTCAGGAAATCAAGCTGGACAGTGAGCCTTCAGCGGACAACACCGTAGATATTCGTGAAGCGGTTGTTTGATGTCGATTAAAGCCACAAAGGCACTTGGCGCGTGGAAATATTTTGCGCCACCCTCAGGGATGAAAAATGGTTAAGCAAAATATTTTTCACGGCAAAGGCATGACGCTGCTCTCATTGAAATGCCTTTGCGGTTAAAACAAACCCTTATTCCCCGCTTAAGAATGGATAGCTGACAGGAATACTTTTACCAGAAGCAAATTTGTCCCCCTGCCAGTTTTTCCAACATCAAAACCAATTATGCACTATTTATGCACTATGACTCTTGATTGCTGCTTTGGACAGATGTTGTAGATATTCTTGATGCCCTTATATTATTACTCTCAACGTGCTTCTCCATTGCGTTTATAGCAACATCCAACATATAAAGATGGGGATCATCCATCGGATGCAATTCTCCTACAGGCTTTTCATCTATGGCTGACGGAGGATAAACAGTGATTTTCTCTGGTGGATACCGGTAGTTACCCGCAACATCGCCTCCAGGATACGAAGGACCAGATACTTGCCCTTTACCAGAGCTTTTAACTTGCTGCTCATTAATCAATGGCCGGTAATCCAGATCCTTTGCAGCAAACGGAAAAGAGAATGATCTGGCGGGCAATAAAGGCCGAAATCCCGGAGCGGCTTTTTCAGAAGACAACTCATGCCGCCTCCCCCATCGTCTCTGGTCCACACTTACCCATGGATTAACTGCTGCAGAAGCAAACTCACCATTATGATGATGTGCTGTGGCCATTATCTCTTCATCTACCATGCCGTTCTGTACAGTGGTTGCAATCATCGGACTTATTGGAGTCGAAGCTGTCTTGTGAAAACCGGGAAATTCAGTTTGAACTGCTTTATTCAGCCCCTGGAAAAATGAAGCTTGTTCAGGCTCTGTTATTTCCGGAGATAACACCGACATGGACCGCATCGTTGAAAGACTCCCTCCTCCTGTTTGACTGGAATTTTTTTTTGCTGGAGGCCCAGGTTGACAATCTTGAGTTTTCCTCATTCGAGCTTTATTATTTTGTGCTTTTTTTTGCTCTGACGCTGGTTCTTTCACAATATGTTCGGTATTGCGAGAGAATGAACTTTGACTTGACTGCTGGCTCGGAAATGAAATACCCAGAGTATCCTGTTTTGCCCTTATCTTAAAATAGTCACTCACTTCTTCAGGTGAAATTCCCAGAAACAAGCTGGATTTTTCTATCTCATTTTCTCTTACCAGATTGATCACTTTACTGATTTGACACCAATGCTGATAGGATTTTTCAAGCCATCTCATTCGATGAGGGTTTAATTGTGATCCGGGAATACAATCCAGGGCGGATTCCATGGCAGCAAACAGATGTCCCTCCGGCTGAGGCGGCTGAGACGAAAGTGTGTCTGTTGGTGATTCATTACAGTGCGGGCAGCAATGGCCGTCTTTCTGTTGCCTCTTTTCTTCATTTCCATTGCCAGCCGGAGTAGAACCGGTTACAGGCTTCGGCTCTACTACCCTTGGCATCTTGTTGCCATCAATCGGGTAGTCCAGTGCACATTTGGGGAGCATCCCCTGAATACTTTCTGCTCCCACTACGGTCAGTGACCGATGATCATACTGACGAACCGAACTGGATTGTGCACCTGACAAAGAAGGTTGCTGCATACTTTTACTGGATATCATTCCCGGGAATGACATCCCTGGATAAGCCATATTATTTTACTCCTGATAACAAAATTGATTGTCAGACTGACAGCGCCTGGCACTATCAGAAAAATTTAATCCCTTAATCCGGATCATTGGATTTTACGGCGACTAAAACCTTTTAAATGAAAAGAAGCAAAAACCGTAGCGCTATTTTCAGGCAAGTTCCTCACTGAATTCATAAATTAAAGTAGAACACATTAAGCCAATAGTCGATAAAGACAAGTTATTCATCACGTAAGCGTTTAAGTCGAACCGTCGAACCGCACGCAAGCCTATTTAAAAATACGGCTCCTGGCAATGTATGGTGCTTCCTGATTCAGCCCCACAGTGTATAATCACCGGTTTATCCAAACCCAGAGACTCACTGCTCCTCAGGAGTTCTCGTCTGGGAACAGTTGGAACCTCTACTGGAAAAGCAGTTATGGAAAAGACGTTCAACCCCCAAGCCATCGAACGCACGTTGTATCAAAACTGGGAAGAGAAAGGCTATTTTGCACCGGCTTCTGAACAGCGCGGTGACAGCACGCCCTACTCCATCATGATCCCTCCTCCCAATGTCACCGGCAGCCTGCACATGGGCCATGCCTTCCAGGATTCCATTATGGATGCCCTGATCCGCTACCACCGGATGAAAGGCTGCAACACGCTCTGGCAGGTGGGTACTGACCATGCGGGTATCGCCACCCAGATGGTGGTTGAACGCAAGATTCTGGCAGAAGAAGGCAAAACCCGTCACGACTACGGACGTGAGGCGTTTACCGATAAAATCTGGGAGTGGAAAGAAGAGTCCGGCGGCACCATCACCCGTCAGCTTCGTCGCCTGGGAGCTTCCGTTGATTGGGATACCGAGCGCTTCACCATGGACGAAGGCTTCTATGGCGCTGTCCAGGAGGTTTTTGTCCGCCTTTACGAAGACGACCTGATCTACCGCGGCAAGCGCCTGGTTAACTGGGACCCAAAACTGCACACCGCCATCTCTGACCTGGAAGTGGAAAACAAAGAAGTCAAAGGTAATATGTGGCACCTGCGTTATCCACTGGCGGATGGCGAAAAAACCGCAGAAGGCAAAGACTATATCGTGGTTGCCACCACCCGTCCGGAAACCATGCTGGGTGATACCGGTGTAGCGGTTAACC
Organism: Endozoicomonas sp. SESOKO1; assembly: GCF_024606265.1. Lineage (GTDB taxonomy): Bacteria > Pseudomonadota > Gammaproteobacteria > Pseudomonadales > Endozoicomonadaceae > Endozoicomonas. The sequence continues at coordinate 2,517 of NZ_JAHHPP010000397.1, read as the reverse complement.
CGGCAGATGAGCGGTACCAGGCCCTGATCGGAAAGGAAATTATTCTGCCCCTGGTTAACCGTCGCATCCCGATTGTCGCTGACGAACACGCCGACATGGAGAAAGGCACCGGCTGCGTAAAAATCACACCGGCACACGACTTTAATGACCATGAAGTTGGCAAGCGCTGCAACCTGCCAATGATTAATGTTATGACGCTCAATGGTGACATCCGCCAGCAGGGTGAAGCCTACAATATTGACGGAACGGTTAATCAATCCATTGATACTGCCATTCCGGAAGCCTACCAGGGCATGGAGCGCTTTGCTGCCCGCAAGCAGATTGTTGCTGACCTGGACGCTCTGGGTCTGCTGGAAAAAATCGATGACCATACCCTGATGGTGCCTTACGGCGACCGTTCCGGCGTGGTGATTGAGCCGCTGCTGACGGATCAGTGGTTTGTCCGCGCTGCGCCGCTGGCCAAACCGGCTATTGAAGCGGTAGAAGACGGTCGTATTCAGTTCGTGCCCAAACAGTACGAGAACATGTACTTCTCCTGGATGCGTGATATTCAGGACTGGTGTATCTCCCGTCAGCTCTGGTGGGGACACCGTATTCCTGCCTGGTATGACGATGCCGGCAACGTTTACGTGGGTCGCAATGAAGCCGAAGTCCGGGAAAAACACAATATCCCGACGCCTGTTGTCCTGAAACAGGATGACGATGTGCTGGATACCTGGTTCTCTTCGGCACTCTGGACTTTTGGCACCCTGGGCTGGCCAGAGCCGACCGATCGCCTGAACACCTTCCACCCCACCGACGTGCTGGTCACCGGTTTTGACATTATCTTCTTCTGGGTCGCCAGAATGATCATGATGACCATGCACTTTATGAAAGATGAAGACGGCAAACCACAGGTGCCGTTCAAGTATGTATACGTGACTGGTCTGATCCGTGATGAGCATGGCGAAAAGATGTCCAAGTCCAAGGGCAATGTCCTTGACCCTCTGGATATGATTGACGGTATCGACCTGGAATCCCTGGTGGAAAAACGCTGCGGCAATATGATGCAGCCTCAGCTGGCGGAGAAGATTGAGAAGCGTACCCGCAGCACTTTCCCTGACGGTATTTCTGCCCACGGTACTGACGCCCTGAGATACACCCTGTACTCACTGGCGTCTACTGGCCGTGATATCAACTGGGACATGAACCGTCTGGAAGGCTACCGGAACTTCTGCAACAAGATCTGGAATGCTGCCAACTACGTCAAAATGCATACCGATGATCAGGACTGTGGTAATGGTGATGATCCTGTTGAACTGACCCTGGCCGATCGCTGGATTGTTTCCCGACTGCAGCGGGTTGAAGCCCAGATCGAAAAGAACCTGTCCGAGTTCCGTCTCGATCATGCTTCCCAGAACCTCTATGACTTTGTCTGGAATGAATACTGTGCATGGTACCTGGAGCTTTCCAAGCCGGTTCTCTGGAATGAAAATGCACCGGCAGAACTCAAGCGTGGCACCCGACGTACACTGGTTCGTGTTCTGGAATCCATTATGCGTCTGGCCCATCCGTTTATGCCTTATATCACTGAAGCAATCTGGCAGAACATCAAGCACAGTGCCGGCGTTGCCGGTGACACCCTGATGCTGCAGAGCTACCCGGTGTCTGACCCGGCCCGTATTGATGAAGCGGCTGAGCGTGATATTGAGTGGCTCAAATCGTTTATCACCGGTATCCGTAACATTCGTGCCGAGCTGAATATTGGGCCAGGCAAGCCGCTGAATGTATTGCTGCGTAATACCTCTGCAGACGACGTTGCCCGCCTGAAAGACAACCGGACATTCCTGAAGTCCCTGGCCAAACTGGAAGACATCAGGACTCTGGCAGCCGGTGAAGAAGCCCCCATGGCAACCACTCAGCTGGTAGGCTCCATGGAAGTCCTGGTACCGATGGCAGGCCTGATCGACAAGGAAAAAGAGTCCGCCCGACTTAATAAGGAAATTGAGCGGTTCGCCAGAGAAGTTGCTCGCTTTGAAGGTAAGCTGAATAACGAAAAATTCACCAGCAAGGCACCTGCCGACGTGGTTGCAAAAGAGCAGGCCAAACTGGCTGAAGCCCGGGTTGCCAAAGCCAAGCTGGAAGAACAGCTGGAAGCGATCAAGGCGCTGTAAACCGGAGCCTTTCAAAATGGCTTTGTAAATAAAAAAATGGCTGCGATCACTGCAGCCATTTTTTTATGCTTATACAGACAGCGGGTGGCGACATTTTCCAGACTGACTAAAATGATCAAGTCATTCTGGGGAAAATCCTTATCAACAATAACTTATCAACTATAAATAGAGCTGTAATATGATTGCTTCCGAAACCACGGGGTCTAATTTCACAGGCCCATACAATCCGTTATCCAGAATCACTTTTTCTGAAGAAACTGAAACCAGACTTTCTGGCAAAACAGTATCTATTGATATGGGTTCAAATGAAAGCCTCCAAATACCGGAAGAACACAACGGCTATGAGAGGCTGTCACTGAAAACC
>NZ_JAHHPP010000396.1 GCF_024606265.1 Endozoicomonas sp. SESOKO1 | reverse complement strand
AAATGGCCTAAGATTGCTGGTTTCCGAAGGCTGGTTTCGATTATTATAGGCAGCCTTTGATCATCCCCCTGAGTTGAGAAGCAGCAGCATAAGAACTGGCTTGTAATTCCATCAGGAAGTGGCCATTCATGCGGGCTTCCTGATGCTCATTATTCAAGCTGATCCAGGCTGTAGCTCCTCATAGCTGTTAATTGGCCCGAGGACAGACCAGAACATGCTGATACTGCGTGGCGCCCCTGCACTTTCCCAGTTCCGCAATCATAAGCTGCTTGCCCAGCTGCAGAGTAGAGTGCCAGAGATCTCCTGTGTTGTTGCTGAATTCCAGCATTACATCAAAATCCAGCCGTCCTGTGAAACAGGGCTGAGTGAAAGGCAGGCTGATATTCTGGCCAGACTGTTGACTTATGGCCCAAAGATTCAACAGGCAGAGCCGGACAACTTTGCCTCTCAGGCAGAATTTCTGGTGGTTCCCCGTCCGGGTACGATTTCTCCCTGGTCCAGTAAGGCATCCGATATTGCCCACAATTGTGGCCTCGGTATGATCCAGCGAATCGAGCGAGGCGTTAGGTTTGTGGTGTTTGCCGATACCCGCCTGTCGGGAGACCAGGAAGCCCTGATTGCTGATTTGCTGCATGACCGGATGACCCAGGCTGTCTTCCGTGATGAGCGTGAAATTCCCACACTGTTTGCTGTGTCCGAGCCTGCCCCATTGACCACTGTGTCCGTGCTGGAGGGCGGCAGGGAGGCATTGGTTGTGGCAAATCAGTCCCTCGGCCTGGCCCTGGCTGAGGATGAAATCGACTATCTGGTAGCCAGCTATCAAAAGCTTGAACGGGATCCTACGGATGTTGAGTTGATGATGTTTGCCCAGGCGAACTCAGAACACTGTCGGCATAAAATTTTTAATGCGTCCTGGAGTATTGATGGTGAAGAGCAGGATCTTTCCCTGTTCAAAATGATCCGAAATACCCACGCCATGCACAGTGAAGGGGTGCTATCGGCCTATAAAGACAATGCTTCGGTCATTGAAGGTTTCCACTCAAAGCGGTTTTACCCGGAACCTGAGAGTCGTGAATATGGTTTCAATGAGGAAGACATTCATATCCTGATGAAGGTAGAAACCCACAACCACCCAACGGCCATTGCCCCGTGGGCAGGAGCAGCAACTGGTTCTGGTGGGGAAATTCGCGATGAGGGTGCCAC
>NZ_JAHHPP010000395.1 GCF_024606265.1 Endozoicomonas sp. SESOKO1 | reverse complement strand
AGCGATAAGGAAGTTGAACTGGCCCTTGGTCGGCTATACCAGGACATGGGACGGCATCAGGAGGCGCTGACGATCTTTAAGCAGCTGCGCACCAACCGCTCCGGGCATGAAAGTACTCCCTGCAACGATAAGGGCATAGAGTTAACCCTTGGTCGGCAATGCCAGTGCATGGGACTGCATCAGGAGGCGCTGACGATCTTTAAGGAGCTGCGCACAGACCGCTCCGGGAACGAAGGCACACCTTGTAACGACAAAGAAGTTGAACTGGCCCTTGGCGTGCAATACCAGCACATGGGACGGTATCAAAAGGCACTGACGATCTTTCACAAGTTGCGCTCCGACCGCTCCAGGAACGAAGGCACTCCTTGCAAAGACAGGGAAATTGAACTGGCCCTTGGTCGTCTATACCTGGACATGGAATGGTATCAGGAAGCACTGACGACCTTTAACAAGTTGCGCTCCGACCACCGTGGGCGTCAAGGCACCCCTCGCAATGACAAGGAAGTTACCCTGTCCCTTGGTCGTCTGTACCAGGACATGGGACAGTATCAGGAGGCGCTAATGATCTTTGTGAAGCTGCGTGTCGACCGTTCCGGACACGAAGGCACACCTTGCAACGACAAGGAAGTTGAATTGGCCCTTGCCTTGCAATACGAGTACATGGGACGGTATCAAGAGGCACTGACGATCTTTCACAAGTTACGCTCCGACCGCTCCGGGCATGAGGGTACTCCTTGCAAAGACAAGGAAATTGAACTAGGCCTTGGTCGTCTATACCATGCCATGGGACGGTATCATGAGGCACTGACGACCTTCATCAAACTGCGCTTTGACCGTTCCGGGCATGAATGCACTCCCTGCAACGACAAAGACATAGAATTAACCCTTGGCCGACAATACCAGTACGTGGGGTTCCATCAGGAGGCGCTGACGACCTTGATCAAGCTGCGCACCGATCGCTCCGGACATGCAGGCACTCATTGCAACGACAAGGGCATTGAACTGGCCCTTGGTCGGCTATACCAGGACATGGGACGGCATCAAGAGGCGCTGACGACCTTCATCAAGCTGCGCAGTGATCGCTCCGGGCATGAAGGCACTCCCTGCAACGACAAAGGCATAGAGTTAACCCTTGGCCGACAATACCAGTACATGGGACGGCATCAGGAGCCGTTGACGATCTTTAAGAAGCTGCGCACAGACCGCTCTGGGAACGAATGCACACCTTGTAACGACAAAGAAGTTGAACTGGCCCTTGGCTTGCAATACCAGTACATGGGACGGTATCAAGAGGCACTGGCGATCTTTAGCAAGTTGCGCTCCGACCGCTCCGGCCATGAAGGTACTCCTTGCAAAGACAAGGACATTGAACTGGCCCTTGGCGACATTCATGTGGATTTAATGAACTGGTGTCAGTTTGACCAAATGCAACTTGATAACAAGGGTTTTGCCGGGCCAGAGGTAGACTTGTGTATCAGCGTCCGTTACTTCAGAGAGTGCATTTTTTCTGGTCAAGACCAGGACATTTCAGGGCTTTTGACCAAAGCCATTGAGCATGCA
>NZ_JAHHPP010000394.1 GCF_024606265.1 Endozoicomonas sp. SESOKO1 | reverse complement strand
TTAATGGCGAGATCGATTGGAGCAATCCGCTGCAAAACGAATGGTACCTGGTGTTTGGCTCCGGGCCAGCGGGCAGCAGCTCTACTGCCCTGAGATCAGCCCTGGAGCAGGGAACGTCGGATCAGAATCTACGGGTTTTCATTTATGATTTGAGTAATAAGGAGTTTGTGTCCGGTTTTGACCCTCTGGAGACTCCTTATTCCAAGGCTTATGCAGGGGATATGATTGCTGAAGACTGGGACCGGGATTACCAGGATGATGCCGTTTACTTCGGCACGGTTGAAACCGGTGGTGTCAGTTTGAGTGGGAAGCTGATGCGGCTCAGGCTGACATCGGCGCCGGGCAACGCCAGTTTGAGTGTGTTTATGGATGCCGGGCAGCCGATTATGGCTCCCCCCATGACGGTGACTGATGAAAACAGCTTCTGGGTTTACTCTGGCACAGGTCGGCTGATGACCAATAGTGACAATCGCAGTACTGAGGCCAACTATTTTTATGGTGTTCAGGAACCGTTGAACAACTCCAGGCAGCTTACCTATGCATCCGTAAGCCAGAGTCGTCTGGTCAATGTGGGGGATGTGGCGGTATTTACCAATGGCGATGTCCGGCAGAAGTCTGGCTCCACCTATACGCCATTTACGCTAGGCTCCCAAACTATCAATAGTTTTGGCACCTTACAGGCAGTGATCGCTGGGCAGGGGGGGTGGAAGCTGCCTCTTAGTGTAGATGGCGCTGGCCCGTCCGGGCGAAGTGTTAACAAGGCAGCCAGGTTGTTCTCCCAAGTCCTGTTTACAGAGTACCGTCCACCTGCAGACAGTTGTTCCATTGATGGTACAAGCTCACTTTATGCCGTTCATTACCTGACCGGAACCGCATCTCCGGGTGCTGTTCTGGAGAGTTTACGCGTGGATAGCCTGGAGCTTGAGCGTTCGTTGAACAATGAAAGTCTGGGGATTGGTTATGCTTCTTCACCGGTGGTCCATCAGGGAGAAAGTGGGAAGCTGACGGCGGTGACCCAGGGAGCTGGAGGCAGTATTACGGCAACAAACCTTGATTACCATTTCAGCTCAGAGGGACGGCAGAGCTGGTGGCAGATTTTCAGCATTCCATGGATTGATTGATATGAATATAAGTAAGCCGGTGCCAAAGAGCCATAAACAGGGTTTTTCATTACCCGAGCTGATCATTGTTGTTGCCATTATTGGTCTTCTGGCAGGTATTGTTTATCCCACCTACAGCCAATATATGTATGAAGTTCGACGCAGCGATGCCCAGGCTGCCTTGACTGCTGCTGCCGCTGCCCAGGAGCGCTGGTACTCCGTCAACCACGCCTATACGGACTCCATGGATAAGCTCGGTGGCAGTGGCTCTCCTGAAGGTTATTACACCCTGAGCGTTGAAGCAGATACCGCCTCATTTACCCTGACAGCGACTGCCCTGAGCAATGGTGTCCAGGCAACGGATTCAGGTTGCACACAGTTCACTGTGAATCATTTAGGCGTTCTGGCCCCGGAAGCGTGCTGGAAATAAGACACGGATTTTGACGACTTCCAGTTTTTATCCTTATTTTTATACCGTCTATCGACTTCTGTCCGTCTGTTTAACCCACACACCTAGATTTAAAGAAAGGCGTCCTCAACAGGGAATCAGGTGGATTTGTTATTGCTTCATACAACGTTAAACCATAAATGCAACCGTGGCTTCACGCTTGTAGAGATGATGATCACCATTGTCCTGATCGCCATCATGGTCAATCTGGTGGTTCCCATCGGGCAGGTTGCTGAAAGGTTCAAACTTGATTACGTGAATCAGCGGATCTATGCCAGTGCTGTTCTGGCCAGAAGTGAAGCGATCAAACGCACTGAAATCGTCAGCGTCTGTCGCTCCACAACGGGGAATTCGTGTCAGGCAGGGGTGAACTGGGCAGATGGCTGGGTTGTTTTCGTTAACCGTAATGGCAATAACAGCATTGACCCCGGTGAAGATGTTATTCGGGTTTATAACCCGGTCAGCAGCCCGGTTGACATTGTCTGGAGCAGCAATGCCCGGCTGCTTAGCTTCAGGCCCAGGGGCAGTGCAGTTCAACAGGGCAGCTTCAGTTTATGTTCAGTGCCAAAAAGATCAACGTTGCAACGGCTGGTGAATATTTCTGGATCAGGGTTGATTCGGAAGCGGGAGGGTCTGCCGTGTTTATAACCAACCATACCGGGCTCACAAATTCCGAACCCGTAAATGCCAGTCCAATAAATACTGAAACAGGGTCGTATCCGGAGCCAGCTTTTCACAAGAGCGGAAGACAACCTGGACCTTTTCGGCAAGCAGGAATTGGCCTTGTTGAAGTCATGATCGGCGTGATAATTTTTGTGGGGGGAGTAATGGCGGTTACTGGTATGCAAAGTCAGGCCATTCGGGCGAATCATGACACTATTCAGCGATCTCAGGCCGTATGGATGGCGAATGCCACCGCTGAGTTAATGAGGTTAAACCCGACCGGGCTTACAAACTCAGCCTATCAGAGAGAGTCATCAAGAGCATCCGCCAATTTGGGTGCCTACTGTCAGGGATCCCCTCCCCGTTGCATAGGATCAACATGTAATCCTGATCAAATGGCGGCGTTTGATATTCATGGCTTGATGTGCACCGGCGCAGATACCATGATCGAACCGAGAATTGACATTAGTTGTGTTGGTTCCTGTGGGGCGACGGATAAAGTCAGTATCCTGATTTCCTGGAGTGCAAGAGGATCAGAAAAAGGTGTTCTTGCAGATCGTCAGCAGTTTGAGTTCAGGTACAACAGGAACTGAATAATGCCAATGACTGACATCATCCATCATCAAAAGGGATTCAGCATTATAGAAATGATGCTGGCCTTTGTTATAGGTCTGCTTGTAACGGGCAGTGCTTTACAATTAATGGTAAGCAACAGTCGCTCCGCCAGTGTGAATGAGTTTATTGCCACGGCCCAGGAAAACGGACGTCATAGTCTCTATATCATGAGCACTGAGTTTCGCAGGGCCGGTTTCAGATCCAGGGCCGAAGCAAATCAAATTCAACCTTTCTATCTGGGCAGCTGTGAAGGGGGAGCGATTTGTACGATTGACGGTGGCGGTACCAATAGCGACAGGGTTGCGATTCAGTATGAACCCATACCAAATCCTGACAATGGTCAAATTCAGGACTGTACAGGAGCAAACGTTACCGCAGGTGCATTGACGGCGGATGTTTATTTTGTAGATCAGGACCCTGCGAACGGTAACATTAATACTTTATTTTGCCGTGGTTATGATCCATTAACGGGAACTGCCAGGGGGAATGCCCAGGCACTGGTTCAGGGCGTGGAGCGGTTGCAGGCACTTTATGGGATTGCCCCGGCAGGGGCGTCAAATATTAACCAGTATGTGACGGCCTCCGGGGTAGCAGACTGGCAACAGGTTTTTGGCATACGTGTTGGTGTCCTGGTCAGTGCCGGAGGGGAATCACGTGTTTTTGATAAAAGGGCCAGAACGTATAATCTGCTCAACAGCGGGAACTTGACCCTGAATGACCAGACACCAAGGTACATGTACGGCACGGCTCTCCGCTTGAATAATACAGGATTGTAATAATGGAAGGTGTCTCAGGAAGAAAAAAGCAGAAGGGTTCATTTTTACTGATTGTCATGGTCGTTATGCTGGTCATGACCTTTACCGGTCTTCTGGTTATGGAAATGGCCATGCTGGAAGAGGTAACCGTCAGTAATGAACAGCGTGTCATTGAGGTACATCAGGTCGCCTACAGCGAGCTGGAAAGTCAGTTAGCTTTTCTTGAGGCCAATCCCCTGAATTTTCATAATGCCCTGGCAGGGAACCAGAGTCTTGCCGTTATCGGCAACCCCGGTGGTTGCTCATCTGCCGGAGGAATATGTCAGACGGTTACCCTGCGGTATATATCTGATGGGCCGCCTCCTGCCGGGTATGCCATTGGCAGTTACATCAGTCGTATTTTTGAGTTGGACAGCACGGCCAAGCTGGATGGAAATGGTGCTACCTCAAGTCAGACCCTGGGGATAATTTTTGTTGATTCATTATCAGGGAGCTAGGTGATGTATAAACAAATAATCAGTGCTGGTATTTTGCTTTTCTGCATAAATGGTACTTTAGCTTTGGCTTCAGGGTACAACGAAGATGGCGGGGAGTTTGTGAAAATAGAGGTAGTTTTCCACAATGATACCTCGGGGTTAATCTGGGCATACCGCTGTTTGTCATGTACGCCAGAACGATTACTTTTTGATGGCAGGACTGTTGTTGAGCTTGGTAATGATCAATATGATGTTTCAATCTTAAAAGATTACAATGGATCATCAGCTACCATTACATGGATCCCGAATACGGCTCAAGTGCTCAGGGTTCTGCTAATGTAAGCTCCCAACATATGAAACTATTTTTTGATGACTATTTAATGCCAGTGTAATGGCATATGGGAAAGAACGGTTGGTATAACATAAAAGGAATTTATTTTGTTTAAAAGAATGACTCTTTGCCTTTTATTGCTGGCTGGTATTGCACAAGCTGATGACACAGAGTTGTTTGTTAAAAGTTTACCGAGTACAAACAGGTCAAATGTCCTTATTGTTACGGACACCTCTGGTAGTATGAGTATCAAACACAATGGGCGTACCCGACTTGATATCACCAAGGGAGCAATTAACAAATTTCTTACCGATACAAATAATATTAATATCAGTTTAATGAGCTTTAACACTAGAAGTTGGCAAGAGTGCGTATATTGGTTTTTGGGATGTTGGAAATATGTAACACGATTTGACTCACAAGGCGGTAATATTAATTTTGCTTCTGAAAATATTGCCACAGGTCGGCAGGGGGCCATTAATGTCGTTAATAGCTTTTCTGCCTTCGGGGGAACGCCGCTGACTGAAGCACTTTATGAAGCCTACCGCTATTTCTCAGGTTCGCACCCGATATTTGGCTCGGGCAGTGTTTCTGCTTCCAAGAATGGCTCCAATTATAAATCCCCAATTGTCTCTCAGTGCCAGAAGAGCTACATCGTACTATTTACTGACGGGGCTCCGTATTTAGACGTTGATGCCAATAATGACGTCCGTAATCTTATCCAGAGTAAGGGCCTTCCTGGTGGTTTGCATAACTTCTGTAACGGTGAGGGTGATTGCCTTGACGAACTGGCATGGTACATTCGCAATCATGATGTGCGCCCAAGTATTCCCGGGAATCAGTATATCACCACCTATACCATTGGTGGCTTTGGCAGCGCGCCTCCTGCTTTGCTGACCAGCACGGCAAATCATGGTGGTGGAAAATATTACGCGGCCAATGATTCCAGTCAGCTCAGTGCCGCTTTATCGGATATTTTGCTCCGGGTAAATGCAACCAACGCTACATTTGCTGCACCAGCCACTTCGACCAGCGCGTTTAATTCGTTTGAAACAGCAGAGGATGTTTATTACATCGTATTTAAACCTGCGGTTGGCCCCGGCTGGAAAGGTAATCTGAAACGCTATCGCCTGGGAAATGATAATAAAATTTATGATGCGAATGGTCATCTGGCCGTTGATCCTGCTACGGGATTTTTTTCTGATACTGCCAAAAGTTTCTGGAGTCGCGCTGTAGATGGGAAAAAAGTGGAAGCGGGTGGTATGGCTGAGCAATTGACTCAGGGGCGTCCGGTTTTCACCAGTGTAACCGGGGATACAAATGTTAGATTAAGTTCCCTTGGCAACCGGTTACATGAAAGTAATTCAAATATCACTTCTGCGATGCTTGGTACGGCAAGTGCCGCAGAAACCTCCAGTGTGCTGCAATGGGCGAGAGGGGTGGATATTGACGACCAGGACAGTGACGGGTCAACCCGTGATAACAGAACCAGTATTGGTGATCCCATGCATACCCAGCCACAGGTGGTCACCTATTTCAAGAACAGTTCGGGTTCCGTTGTTGATAAAACGGTATTCTTTACCACCAATGATGGTTTTTTGCATGCCGTTAATGCTGACAATGGCACTACTGAGTTTTCATATATACCAGAAGAGTTGCTGGATAATTTGAAGATTTACCGGGATGGCTTTGTTAGTGGTGGTGCGAAAAAAGTCTATGGAATGGATGGTCCTATGACTGTCTGGATTAATGATGCTAATAACGATGGAGATATTTTATCATCCAATAATGGCGCTTCGGATTCCGGCGATCATGTCTATCTATATTTATCGATGCGCCGTGGTGGTAATAATATTTATGCATTGAATGTCACTGACAGGCGTAACCCTGAACTTTTATGGGTTATCCGGGGCGATATTGATAATGACCACCGTTCAGATGCAATAGGCGATTTTGGTCGTCTGGGGCAGACATGGTCAACCCCCAGGCTGGCCCGGGTGAACTGGAATGGGAGTCAACGTCAGGTTCTTATTTTTGGGGGAGGGTATGACTTGGCAATTGATGGTCATTCCACCATTCAGAACAGCAATATAGGGAATGCCATATTTATCGTCGATGCCGTCACCGGAAATATGCTCTGGAGAGCCTCAAATAATAATTCCAACCTCAATATCCCGGACATGGTTTACAGTATCCCCGCAGAGCTGACGCCGATAGATACGGATCAGGATGGTGCTGTCGATATGATCTTTGGGGCAGATACCGGAGGTCAGATCTTTCGCATTGATATCAATCAAAACAACACCGGGGCATCGAACTTTGCCAGGGGCGGTGTGGTTGCCAAATTAGCTGGCGCTTCTGCTGCCGATGCCAGACGTTTTTTTGAGCCTGTTGCGGTTGCTATGGGTAAAGATGGCCAGTATTTAAATCTTGCCGTTGGCAGTGGCTTTAGACCGTCACCATTAAGCAAGGGGGTGAATGACCGGGTTTATGTTATTCAGGATCCTTACATTGCCCAGCCCCCGGCAAACTACCGTTATACGCCCAGTGGCGCATATAAGGAATCTGACCTTTACGACGCCAGCAATAATCTGGTTCAGGATGGATCATCAGCTCAGCAAGCGGCTGCCTTATCCAGCCTGAATAATGCCAAAGGCTGGTTTATGAACCTGGAAAGCAGTGGCGAAAAAGTACTCGGCAGAGCAGTGATATACAATGGGATTCTTTTAATTAATTCATTTGCACCGATATCCAGCGCTTCCGCATCCTGCTCACCGGGTTCTGGCGTGAATTTTCTCTATGCCGTCAATATTGAAAATGGGGGCGCTGTGTTTAATTTTGATAAGGCAAGTAGCGGCTTGACTAAATCTGACCGCAAATTTGTTCTTAAGCATGGGGCCCTGGCTCCTGAAGCTTCGATCGTGTCAAGGGGTGCCCAGGGAGGGGAAATCTGTGTAGGAACGGAATGTTTGCAGAATGTGTTAAGGGGCGTTAATCCAATCCCTGTAATCCGGAGGTTCTGGAGAGAAAATCGATGAAAATAATAAATCGGGGTTTCAGCCTGATTGAACTGATGATTGTGATATCGATAATTGGTATTTTGGCAACCATTATGTTACCCAGCTATCGTCAATATGTGACTGAGTCGAGAAGAAGCGAAGGCGTTGCCATGCTCTTGAATGTCATGCAGCAGCAGGAACGGTACTATACCGAGATGTTAAGATATACCACTGACCTGGCAGATTTAGGATTTACGCCCCCGGTAAAGTCTGATAGTGGCAATTACCTGATCCAGACAGCCCGATGTGGCTCAGACCCGCTGGAGCACTGCGTACAGTTAACTGCCGTTGCCCAGGGGCAGCAGACAGCAGATGGTGATATGACGTTGAACAGCCGCGGAGTACGCACACCCCAAAGTCATTGGCGATAATATTCGAGCTATATAAATCAGCAGATAACCGCCGATAGCTTTCTAGTACAGCCAAGCGTTGATATTCATACCGTTCGCACTGAGTGGAGTCGAAGTGCTGTGCTCCGATCCTTCGACTCTGCTCGGGATCCACGGGCTTTACGGGTATTAGAGCTTCACTGCACCAGGAGCAACAGGGAAAGCATAACCATGGCAGCGGGCGACAAGGACTTAATTCGCTTTTTAATCATTGACTCATCAACCAGGGAAGCAGAATCATTCCTGAATGTTTTCCGTGAGTCTGGTTATTCTACTCGGGCAAAGCAGGTCAACTCTCTGGATGACCTGACTGATGCCATGTCAGCACAGCAGAACTGGGATCTATTGTTGATGGGAGAGCCTCCCGAACCGTTAAATTATTCCCGGATATTTGCTGCCATTAATCAGAAAGGTATCGATTTGCCCGGGATCGTCCTGATAAACCCGGATGAAGAAACCGATGGACTGTCGCTGCTTCAAATGGGGGCACGTGCAGTTATACCTCCGGGTCATGGCGAATATCTTTTGACGGTTGCCCTGAAAGAGCTGGAAGACTTGAAGGTCAGGCGACACCACCGACGCATGAGCATCGCCCTGCATGAATCAGAAAAGCAGCGTCGGTTATTACTCGATGATCAGGTTGATGCGGTCGTATACATTAATCATGGACGAATACGGTTTGCTAACACTGCGTTGATTAACCTGCTGGGGCTTCCGGAAGAGGAATCCCTGGATGGAAAATTGTTCAGGGACCTGATCATTACCAAAGATCAGCAGGATGTTGAAGCGTTTCTAATGGGAGTTGAAGAAAGTGGTCAGGCACTGGCAGTCATTCAATGTCCTTTAGTTGCTCACAATGGCTCAGAAGTGCCTGTTTCCATAGTGATTTCCCCGACATCATTTAATGGTGAGTTCACCCTCAGTTTGCAGATTAGGCTCAATGGGGAAAAAGGTGAGCAGGACGGGGTGGATAAAACCCTGGAAAAGTCAGCGCCGGACCCGGAAACAGGGCTATTTAACCGAAAACTGTTCGATCAGGCGCTGGCTATCGCTATTCAGAGGGCGGTAGAAGGTAAGGGTAAGTCAACGTTATGCTTTCTCCACCTGGAAACCCTGAAAGCGACCCATGAACAGCATGGGAAAGAGATTAGCCAGAAACTGTTTAAATCGGTTGCGAAAAAGATAACGTCACACCTTGATGCCATGCACCATGTGACCAGCATGGGGGGGGCCAACTTTGCCGCCCTGCTTCAGGAAGGAGAAGAACAGGGCATTACCACACTAGTGGACAGTTTGCTGGCAGCCGTGACGGCTGAATATACTGTCATTGATCAACATCTGTTGCCGGTCAAACTGTCAATAGGAGCGGTTATTCTCAGTGATACCGTTAGCGATGCCAAGGTATTGACTGACCAGAGTCGTCAAGCCACGGTATTGGCGCAAAAGCAAGGCGGCAACCAACTGTGCTTTTACCAGAAGCGTAAAGCCAGCCCGATTCATTCTGTTGAAAAGCAGCTGGCTGGCATGGTAAGTCAGGCGATAAAGAGCAAAAAGTTCAGATTGAGTTTTCAACCCGTCATCTCCCTTGCAGGATCCGCTGGTGAGTATTATGAGGTCTCTTTTGTCCTGACCGACACGGAAGGGAGGGAACATGAGGCTTCGGCATTCAGGCCACAACTGGAAAAAATCAGTCTGTGGAACAAGCTGGATCGATGGCAACTGATTGAAGCCAGTAAAGCATTGGTGGCCAAGAGAAAAGAAGGAAGTGATACCCGGCTGTTGCTGCATATCGGTGGCTGCTCTGCAACGGATGACACGTTTGTTCCATGGATGAAGGTTGCCCTGAAAGCCGCAGGAATTCCTGCGGATGCCGTTGCCATTGAATTGAGTGAACAGAATCTGGCCTACTATTCAGAAGTGATTCCTGATTTTTTCAAGTCTCTGAAAGCGATGGGGTGCCAGACAGTAATCAGTGAATTTGGTTGTAGCCTCAATCCACTGGAAGGGATTGCCCATCTTGATATTGACCTGGTAAAGCTTGACCACTCCTTCACAGAAGGTCTTAGTGGTGGAAATGCCCAGGAGTTACAGAAAATGATCCAGGCCCTCAGCCAGAGTGGCAGGAAAGTGATTGTGCCTGGTATTGAAAGCGCAGCAGAAATGACTCCTGTCTGGCAGTTTGGCGCTGATTTTATTCAGGGTAGCTATATGCAACCCCCTTCAGAGAGCATGGATTTTGATTTCGGGGCGGAGGGGTAACACCGCCTTTTCTTTAACCTGTCATCCCGCATCTTTTAATCTCTGCTTTCCCTGTGATTCATGGGTTTATCATCTTCATTGGGTATTTCAATTTACAGACGCTAATACTTACAAGACAATACCGTCCCTGAGGCGTTGTTCATCATCTTTTTGTAAGCAGTAAACGGCGATAAGGCTTCCTTGTTTCTCTCCCCCGATGTGACTATTTACAAAAGATTATCAACAGGTTCTCAGATGAAAGAAGTTTCTAAGAAGGGATAGACAGGTATTTCCATGTCAGCAAAGCTCAATATGGTCATGGCCCAGCTGAATCTGGTGGTGGGCGACATTGACGGGAACACGTCCCGTGTCATTGAGGCTGCCGAGCAGGCGCGGGATCAGCTGGATGCGGATGTTGTTGTCTTTCCGGAACTGACCCTTTGTGGTTATCCGCCAGAAGACCTGCTGTTACGGCCCAGTCTGATTGTACGGGTAGAACAGGCACTGAACCGGCTCAGAGTGGTTAAGGGTATTGACCTGGTCATCGGTGTTCCTCTGATGGGGCCCCATGGTCTTGAAAACCAGGCGCTGGTGATGCGTGATGGTGAGATTCTTGTTCGCTACGGGAAGCAGCATCTGCCCAATTATCAGGTTTTTGATGAGAAACGCTATTTTGTTAAAGGTCAGGAGACGGCTCTTTATTCCTGCAAAGGTGTGAGTATTGCCCTGTTGATCTGTGAAGATCTCTGGTATCAGGGGCCGGTTCGCCGGGCTAAAGAGGCCGGGGCAGAGCTGATTATCAGTCTTAATGCCTCCCCCTTCCATATGAACAAGCAGCCTCTGCGTCAGCAAGTGGTCAGAGAGCGCTGTCTGGAGTCAGGCCTTCCTATCCTTTATACCAACCTGGTGGGGGCCCAGGATGAGCTGGTGTTTGACGGGGGCTCCTTTGCCATGAACAGAGATGGTGAAGTGGCTTTTGGGGCAACCTGGTTTACCGAAGATCTGTTCTGCGTTTCCTTTGATAAAGGCTCCATGGCTTTTGACCAGGGAGAGGTTGCTGAAATCCCCGGCGTCTGCTCAAGGGTTTATGATGCCCTGGTGACAGGCGTCAGGGACTATGTCAATAAGAATGGTTTCAAGGGGATCGTTCTGGGATTGTCTGGTGGCATTGACTCTGCCCTGACCCTGGCAGTGGCTACCGATGCGTTGGGTAAGGATCGGGTTCAGGCGGTCATGATGCCCTATCGTTACACCTCCGATATGAGCCTTGAGGATGCGGCAGAAGAGGCGAAAATTCTGGGGGTTGCCTATAAGGTGCTGCCGATTGAACCGATGTTTGATGCCTTTATGGACACCCTGAATACTGAGTTTGCCGGTTATGGCCGGGATACCACCGAAGAAAACCTGCAGTCCCGGTGCCGGGGTGTCATGCTGATGGCGATCTCCAATAAGAAGGGTTACCTGGTGCTGACTACAGGTAATAAAAGTGAAATGGCGGTGGGTTACTGCACGCTCTACGGCGATATGGCCGGTGGTTTTGATGTTCTGAAAGACGTACCGAAAACACTGGTGTTTAAACTGTCCGAATATCGCAATACCCGGGGCTACGTGATTCCCCAGAGAGTGATAGATCGTCCGCCCTCTGCTGAACTTGCTCCCGACCAGGTGGATGAAGACAGCTTGCCGCCTTATGATGAACTGGATCGTATTCTTGAGCTCTATATTGAGCATGACCGAAGTGCTGAGTCCATTGTGAAAGAAGGGTTTGACCGTGATACGGTCTATCGCGTTCTGAGGCTGGTGGATATCAATGAATA
This sequence comes from Endozoicomonas sp. SESOKO1, assembly GCF_024606265.1. GTDB lineage: Bacteria > Pseudomonadota > Gammaproteobacteria > Pseudomonadales > Endozoicomonadaceae > Endozoicomonas. The sequence goes on along the minus strand of NZ_JAHHPP010000394.1, from coordinate 3,175 downwards.
CAAACGTCGTCAGGCAGCTATTGGTGTCAGAATTACGCCAAGAGGGTTTGGCCGGGATCGCCGCTATCCGATTACTAATGGCTGGAGACCAGGCGTTTAACTAACCTCAAAGCACCTGAGCCTCAAGCGAGGCCCAGGTAAAATTGATGCAGCTTGTTCAATGACCGGTGTAACTGGCTTATGGAACCACTGTTATCAACGATATCATCGGCCCTGCCAACTCGCTGTTTCCGGTCCATCTGGCTATTGAGGATCTGCCTGGTCTGTTCTTCTGTCATCCGGTCACGTGCCATGGTGCGGGACAGTTGAATACGCTCAGGCACATCCACGACCAGCACACGATCAACCAATTCATGTTGACTGGTTTCCAGCATCAGTGGAGAGACCAGTACCGCATAACTTGATTCAGCATGAGTCAGCTCAAGGATTATCTGATCACGTATCAATGGGTGCAGCAGACCTTCCAGCCACTTTCGCTCACTGACATCATCAAAGATAATGGTTCTCAGCTTTCTACGGTCAAGGCTGCCGTTGATCAGAATCTCCGGGCCATAACGCTGTTCAATGGCAGCCAGTGCCGGTTTTCCCGGTTCTACCACCACCCTGGAAGCGATATCCGCATCCACAATGCAAATTCCCCTGTTGGCAAAAAAGTCGGTCACTGCCGTCTTGCCACTGCCAATACCGCCGGTTACACCAACTGTAAAAGGGCGCTGTTGTGGAGAGCGTGGTTGCTGTGAGCCTGCCGTTGTCATCCGTTCAGACCCGAAAAGCTCAGATAAGCCGCAATCAGTTGATCGCCCCAGACCAGGGCAATAAAGCCGGCAATGGCCAGATAAGGGCCAAAGGGAATCGGGTTGGATCGTTCCTGGCGTTTGCTGACGATCAACAGTATCGCTGCAATAGTGCCAACCAGGGATGAGAGCAGAATGATCAGGGGCAGTTTTATCCAGCCCAGCCAGGCTCCCAGCGCCGCCAGCAGTTTAAAGTCACCGTAGCCCATGCCTTCCTTACCGGTAACCAGTTTGAATATCCAGTAAACACTCCAAAGGGCAAGATAACCTGCAATGGCTCCCCATAGTGCCTGTTCAAGGGTTACCACCAGACCAAAGCTGTTCACTATCAGGCCTGCCCAGAGAAGTGGCAGGGTAATATCGTCAGGCAGTAGCTGGGTATCGTAGTCGATCATGGTCAGGGCCAGCAGTGACCAGCCAAACACACAGAAAATCAGCGTATGTAATGTAACGCCGTAGGTCAGGCCAATCATTACCGTCATAAGGGCAGTGAGTATCTCTATGGCCGGGTAGCGAAATGAAATCGGGGTTCGGCAGGCTGAGCATTTACCTCGCAGGCATAGATAGCTGATGACCGGAATATTCTCCCATGCACGGATTTTATGCTGACAGGAAGGACAGGTAGAAGCAGGCACCACAAGGTTATAAGCAGGCAGAGGCTCGGGTGCTTTTTCAGGATGCAAAATCGCTTCGCTTTGCTGCTGCCACTGCCTTTCCATCATAATGGGCAGGCGGTAAATCACCACATTGAGAAAACTACCAACAAGCAATCCAAGGATGGTCAGCACAAAGGCCAAGTAAGGGGTCGAGGTTTCAATAAGTTCGATAATCAGTGACATTCACAGGGTTTCCTCATGGTTATCAGTAGGGCTGGCCAGTCCTCCCTGGCCAGCACCTGATAGTTTGATAGCGTAATAGTGGCATGACTGTTTCCATAATCAAACCTCTGATGTGAAAAGAAAATAACGACAGAAGGAAGCCATCCTTTATCAGAGAGCATTCTCCATCAGCGCTACCTGAAGAAAGCTCTGCCCAAAAAACAAACCACAGTGGAGTGAACCTAATAATCATTTTGTGGTCAAACGGCGGTATTTATAAGTGAGCAGGGTCCTGTTCTGAAAGCAACCGCATCAACCTACGCCCACGCCAGCCCTGCTGGCCGGGTTGGTCAACAAGCCGGTTCAAGCAGGGTTCCAGACCGCTCCAGAAGGACATTTAACGGTAAAAGCGTTTCCAGCCATCGGTCTCATGGAGGTACAGCCTCTGCGCCGGATGACGGCAAACGTTTTGAGGATGCCTATTGGGAAAGAAAACCATTACAAGGGCGTCAAATCACCTCGGCAGGTGTGCTTAAAGCCTATGGGTATGATAAATCATCCCTCAGAAGCGGCTTCTTCCTGCAAAAACTTTGCTTGCAGAACATTCTGCATGGCCATGGAAAAGTATCCCCTGACCAGGTCATTCATGAATTCAATCGGCTGCCGGATCGACGGAATAAGTACAAGTTGGCGCTAGTGCGCTTCAATGCGGAATGTTGCCTGAGGGGCCTGGCATTGAATGGCCGGAAGGTACCACCGGAAGTGGTGGTTAAGGGTTATCAGGCAGTCCGGGCACCACTGGAGCTGGCGCGCTTCAAAGCAGAATGTTGCCTTAGGAACCTGCTGTTGACTGGCCATAAAGTCACACCGGATGCGGTGGTTAAGGATTATCAGGCAGCCGGGGCAACACTGGAGTTAGCACGCTTCAGGGAACAATGTTGCCTGAAGGGCCTGGTGTTGAATGGCCAGAAAGTCACACCGGATGCAGTGGTTAAGGATTTTCAGGCAGCCGGGGCAACACTGGAGCTGGTGCGCTTCAGGGAACATTGTTGCCTGACGGGCCTGGTATTGAATGGCCAGAAAGTCACACCGGATACAGTGGCCAAGGGTTATTACTCAGCCAGGGCATTACTGGAACTGGCACGCTTTAAGGAGCAATGTTGCCTGAGAAGCCTGGTGTTGAATGGCCAGCTGGTCACACCGGATGAGGTGGTCAGGGATTTCCAGGCAGCTAGGACACCACTGGAGCTGGCACGCTTCAAAGCAGAATGTTGCCTGAGGCGCCTGGTGTTGAATGGCCGTCAGGTCATACCGGATGCTGTGGTTAAGGATTTTCCGGGTAGCCCCGAAGGCAAACTGGGGATGGCGCGTTTTAAGGAACAATGCTGCCTGAAGGGCCTGATGTTGAAAGGCCAGAAAGTCACACCCGATGAGGTGGTTAAGGAAATCCCGGACAGTCCGGAAGGCAAGCTGGGGATGGCACACTTCAAAGCGGAGTGTTGCCTGAAGGGCCTGGTGTTGAATGGCCAGCCGATCTCACCGGATGAGGTGGTTAAGGCATTC
>NZ_JAHHPP010000393.1 GCF_024606265.1 Endozoicomonas sp. SESOKO1 | reverse complement strand
CCCCTCTTCTGCGCACGGCACCAACCCGGCTTCAGCGGCGATGCTCGGCATGAAAATTGTGATTGTCGCCTGTGATGATAGCGGTAACGTGGATGTGCATGACCTGAGGGCCAAAGCGGAAGAGTACCGTGATCGCCTCTGTGCCCTGATGGTCACCTACCCTTCCACCCACGGGGTCTACGAAGAAGAGATTCGCACCATCTGCCAGATCATTCATGATCATGGTGGTCAGGTCTATATGGATGGCGCCAATATGAACGCCATGGTCGGTGTCTCCCGTCCGGGCGATATCGGCTCCGATGTCTCTCATCTCAATCTGCACAAGACCTTTGCCATTCCCCATGGCGGTGGCGGTCCGGGTATGGGCCCCATTGGCGTCAAGAGCCATCTGGCCCCTTACCTGCCCAACCATTCGCTGAGCCCGGTCGAAGGCCGCAATGAAGGTCACAGTGAAGGCCTCAGTGAAGGCATCGGCGCCGTAGCTGCTGCTCCATATGGCAGCGCATCCATACTGCCCATCAGCTGGATGTACATCACCATGCTGGGCAGCCGGGGTTTACGGGAGTCAACAGAACTGGCCATCCTGCATGCCAACTACATGGCAAAGCGGCTGGGTGATCATTACCCGATTCTCTATCAGGGCAGAAACCATCATGTTGCCCACGAGTGCATCATTGATATTCGCCCGATCAAAGAAGCCTGCGGCATTACCGAAGAAGATATTGCCAAACGCCTGATGGATTATGGTTTCCACGCCCCGACCATGTCTTTCCCCGTGGCCGGAACCCTGATGATCGAGCCAACGGAGTCTGAATCCAGAGAAGAAATAGACCGCTTTATTGATGCGATGATCTCAATCAGGAAGGAAATTGATCAGGTCGCCAACGGCACATGGCCAAAGGACAACAACCCTCTGGTCAACGCCCCCCACACCATGGCAGACCTGGCGGAAGATGATTGGCAGCGCCCATACAGCAGGAAAGTCGCGGCATTTCCGTCACCTGCCGGTCATAAGTCGAAATACTGGCCAGCGGCCAATCGCATTGACAATGTTTTTGGGGATCGCAATTTTATCTGTTCATGCCCCGGCATTGATAATTATCAATAAATGGAGATGAGGTATGTCTGAAGCGTCAGCTGAAAGCCTGAAGAGAACCCCGTTATATGGTCTTCATCTGGCCCGGGGGGCAAAAATGGTCCCTTTTGCCGGTTATGAAATGCCTGTGCAGTACCCATCCGGAGTTAAGAACGAGCATATCCATACACGCCGTAAAGCCGGAGTTTTTGATGTCTCCCATATGGGGCAGCTGACACTGTCCGGTGACGGGGTTGACTATTTCCTGGAGTCCCTGGTGCCGGTTGATATTGCAGGCCTTGCCACTGGCAGACAGCGTTACGCCCTGTTTACCAATGAGGCTGGCGGTATCCTTGATGATCTGATGGTCACCCGTTACGACGATTGCCTCTATCTGGTGGTCAATGCGGCGTGCAAGGCGCAGGATATTCAGCATATCCGCTCCGGACTTCCGGAAGGTGTCAGGCTGGACGTTCTCGATAACCGGGCACTCATTGCCATTCAGGGACCTATGGCCTCGGAGGTTATGGCAGGGGTTGTTCCGGAGGTGGCTGACATGGTCTTTATGGACTCCCGCCAGCTACCCATTGATGGCACGCCCTGCTTTATCAGTCGTTCCGGGTATACCGGGGAAGATGGCTTTGAGATTTCCATCCCGGAAAAAGACGCTGAACGCATCACCCGGCTACTGCTCGACCATCCGAACGTTGCATTAATTGGTTTGGGTGCCAGAGACTCCCTCCGGCTGGAATCGGGCCTCTGTCTCTACGGCCATGATATTGATGTCAATACCAGCCCCATTGAAGCGAGCCTGATGTGGGCCATCAGTAAAAATCGTCGTCATGGTGGTGAGCGTGCAGGAGGCTTCCCTGGCGCTGAAAAAATCCTGCAACAGATAGAGACCCGACAGGTGGCCGCCAGACGCATTGGCCTTATTGGCACTACCAGGGCCCCGGTTCGTGAAGGGGCAGAGCTGGTGGATGATCTTGGCAAGCCTATTGGCCGGGTAACCTCCGGCACCTTTGGCCCAACCGTTGAAGCACCGGTTGCGATGGCTCTGGTCAACGCCGATTATGCGACACTGGGTACAAAAGTCCATGCACTGGTCAGAGGTAAAAGGCTGCCAATGACCGTCAGTAAAATGCCGTTTATCGAACAGCGCTATCACCGCGGATGATGTATTTTTCATAACCGCATTTCATAACAACTGCTGGCTGCCCCTTCCTCAGGGCGGGCTGGCAGTTTCCGGTTTATTCGTTACAGCTTATTCCCACGCCAATATCACCCTGTTCATTTCGGTAGTTAGAAAATTCCATGATTAACGGAAGCCATTAGTACGCAACTTTTCCACTACTCTGGAGTCGAATATGTCCAAAACAAATATAATAGTGGGCAATTTCATGCTTCCTTTAACTACAGAAATCAACTCAATACTTTTCCAACCCTGGCAACCAGATATTTCTCCTGGAAAGCCACAAGTACAAACGGCTGCCCATCAGCCAGAATATATTGAATTACCCGGGGTTCACTGTTATGAAGAGCTCGAAACCCATGTTGCTTTTCCTGAGATAAAAACCCGTTTCCTGAATGATATTCAGGATATGAAGCAACTAGTACGAACGTATGTTAATCATCAGTACGACACATCAATAAATATTTTTCATGAGAAGCTGAAATCGCCTCCTGAACATCTCAAAAACAGCCTGCTACCTCTGTATCGTGAGACACGCTTCCAGATTCGACAGCTAGTCATGCAACTTAAGGATCAACAACATGATCCAAATATTGACAACCAGAATTACATCGCCCGTGTACTTCATGAATGCCTGAACGACATTCAGGAGTGCGCCCCTGGTATTCATGGCCGCTTTACCCGGAGT
>NZ_JAHHPP010000392.1 GCF_024606265.1 Endozoicomonas sp. SESOKO1 | reverse complement strand
AATTAACGTGGTATTAGAACCTAATGGCGAAAACCCCCATTTTCCGTGTAATTTTTCAAAATCAGGGCGAAGTGTTTGAAATCTATGCCCGGCAGATCTTCCAGAGTGAACTCTGGGGCTTTATTGAGGTTGAGGAGTTTGTCTTCGGCGAGCGAAGTCAGCTGCTGGTTGACCCGGGTGAGGAGAAACTGAAGGCAGCCTTTGAAGGGGTAAAGCGCAGTTACATTCCACTGAACACCATTATTCGTATTGATGAGGTGGAAAAAGAGGGGACTGGCAAGGTCTCCGAAGCAAAAGGTGATAATGTCCGACCTTTTCCCGCAATGCCCCATTTGCCTTCCAGGGATTAAAGCCGCAGGATTCCCACGCAGCGCGTGGGAATCCCGGGTCGACTTCTCTTTTCAGATGGCGTTAACCAACAGTGGGCGGCCAAAAGCCGTCAACTCCCTGTTGATCGTCAGACAGACACCTGATTGTTTTGATACCGGTTTTTAAACAGTAGATACAGGCCGCTGCTCAGCAGCAGGTTGCCCAGTCCAATCAGGTACCGGAATAAATCCAGCCTCAGATAGCCAGCGAGTGTGCCCTTGGTACCGATGATCAGTGCACCGGTAAAATAGCTGGCAACAGAGGCAATGATCAGCCACTTCGGACCGGACTCCATTGATGAGCGTAATAGCAGATATGACGCGAAAATCAGCAGAACAGCCATTTGCAGGTCACGGTAAATGATGTCTGCCCCAAACCATCGACAGACTTCGTAAACGATGCACACGCCCAATATCAGCCTGCCCCACGCTGCCCGGCTCCAGCTGCTGACGGTAACACCAAGGCAGGTAGCGATGCCGGTCAATGGCGGGGCAAGAAACATGGCGGCATTCACCAGCATGTCGTGGGGGCCTGACCAGGCACTGGAGATACCATAACGCAGGCTGCCAGTAATGGATGCCAGTGCCATTAGCAGGAATCCAAACAGTGCTGCAGTGGCAGAAACGCGATGCACTTCAGCAAAACTCTTCTGCTGAGCCATAAGGAAAACAGCAAAAAGGCAGGCAAAAGCCAGCACTGCATCGGAAATGGCCAGAGAACTCATAGTTTGCAAGACGGTGTAACCATTGAATTATTTTCTACCTGGAAATGACGAGGCAGGATAGTCATACCCCGTTCTCTATCTGCTGAATCAGTTCAGCAGGGCAAATGCTTTTTCTGCCGCCTTCAAGGTGGCGTCCAGTTCTGCCTGACCGTGGGCAATGGATATGAATCCGGCCTCAAATGCTGAGGGTGCCAAGTATACGCCATTATCCAGCATGCCATGGAAAAATTTGGCATAACGGTCGGTATTACACGACATTACTTTGGTAAAGCTGTCTATGGTGTTGCCGACGCTGTACTGATCTGTGAAAAATAGACCAAACATGCCGCCTGCCTGGGATGTGGTGAAAGGTATACCGGCGGCTTCTGCTTTTTCCCTGAGACCGGTCAGAAGTGCAGCGGTTTTCTCCGTCAGGGCTTTATGAAAGCCATGGGTGGAGAGGTTTTCCAGGGTGGCCAGACCGGCAGCCATGGCCAGAGGGTTACCAGAGAGTGTTCCGGCCTGGTACACAGGGCCCAGTGGCGCCAGGTGCTCCATAATGTCCCTTCGACCACCAAAAGCGCCCACTGGCAGGCCACCGCCAATAATTTTACCCAGTGTTGTCAGGTCGGGTTTTACGCCGTAATAGGCCTGGGCTCCACCGAGGGCAACACGGAAACCTGTCATAACTTCATCAAATATAAGAATAGTGTCGTATTCATCACACAGCTTGCGCAACCCTTCCAGAAAGCCCGGCACGGGTGGAATGCAGTTCATGTTGCCAGCCACCGGTTCAATGATGATGCAGGCAATGTCATGGCCAACCAGTTTGAAGGTTTCTTCAACCTCGGCAAGGTTGTTGTAGGCCAGGGTAATGGTTTTTTCGGCCAGCGCAGCGGGAACGCCCGGAGAGTTGGGCACGCCCAGAGTCAGGGCTCCGGAACCGGCTTTTACCAGCAGGGAATCAGAGTGGCCATGGTAGCAGCCTTCAAACTTGACGATTCGATCACGACCGGTGAAGCCACGGGCCAGGCGAATGGCACTCATGGTCGCTTCGGTACCGGAGTTGACCATGCGCAGAAGCTCCATGGAGGGAACCATCTCCCGTACCCTCTTGGCCAGCCGGGTTTCCAGCTCCGTTGGTGCCCCAAAGCTCAGGCCGGCAAGTGCCTGGTCACGCACGGCTGCAATCACATCCGGGTGGTTGTGACCCAGGATCATGGGCCCCCAGGAGCCGATGTAGTCAATATATTCCCGGCCATCCACATCATAAAGATGAGCGCCACGGGCTTTTTTAAAAAAGATGGGCTTGCCGCCAACGCCTTTAAAGGCTCTGACCGGTGAGTTGACTCCCCCGGGGATGACCGTCTGGGCATCGGCAAAAAGTTCTTCAGAACGAGACATGGTGTAAATTCCTTAAAAACAGGCTGTGCCGCTATTTTTTATTTTGCGATTGGGGCAGGTTAAACAGCTTTACGCTGTGTATCGTTAAACAGAGCCATAAAATTCTGTGAACGTTCCCGGATATTCTGTGCCGCAAACAGGTTATTAACGACGGCAACCATATCAGCGCCGGCAGAAATTACCTCAGAGGCATTGTCCATTGTGATGCCGCCAATGGCGACGATGGGCAGGTCAAACAGTTCCCGGGCTTCAGCAAGAATGGGCAGCTCTGCATTTTTTGCATCGGGTTTGGTTCGGGAGGGGAAGAATTTGCCAAAGGCTATATAGTCGGCACCCTGTTCAACGGCGACCCTTGCCTTTTCGAGAGAGTTCTCACAGCTGGTACCGATAATGGCGTAATCACCCAGCCGCTCCCTGGCATGGGCAAGACTTTGATCCTGCTGGCCAAGGTGAACACCATCAGCTTCTACATCAAGTGCCAACTCAATGTCATCATTGATGATCAGCAGGGCCTGATATTGATGGCAGAGAACCTTCAATGCACCAGCCTGTCGCAGTCTTTTACCGGAATCGAGGCTTTTATCGCGGTATTGAAGGACTTTCATACCGCCTGTCAGGGCTTGTTCTACCGTCTCGATCAGTATTCTGTCATCGGGTTGCAGTTGACTATCGGTAATACCGTACAGGCCGTGAAATCTATGCATGGTCCATACCCAATTATTAAATATGCGGCAGAGTATACCAGTTAATTGCCCTTGTCTTTAGGGGACGTTCATTATTAACCATGAGACCAGCATTGATTGTACTAGCAAAGGTCAGGCTTTCCCGATAACGCATCGGAATCGATAGCAACACACTCACTGCCTGATGAGTTTTTTTCGCTGGTTTCGGGAGTGGCTTCACCCACTGAGCAGAGAATGCCGGCAACCGTATTGCCAACAACATTGGTGACCGTGCAACCCGCATCGGTAATCCGGTCAGTGGCAAGAATAATCGCCATGGCCTCAACTGGCAGACCCATGGTGTGTAACAGTACACCGGTAGAGACGGCTGCTCCGCCGGGAATGCCTCCGGTAGCGACGGCCAGAAGAAAGGTAGTGAAGCCCATGGTGCCCATTTCCAGAAGGTTCAGGTCAACATGCCAGGCATTGGCCACAAACAGGGCGGCAACGCTCATATAGATAGCAGAACCGGACATATTAATCGTTGCTCCCAAAGGAACCGTGAAGCCGGCGATATGTTCCGGGACTTTGAACTTTTCGATCAGTGTCTGGTAAGTGATAGGAATGGAGGCGTTGGAACTGGCGGTCGAGAGGGCAAAAATTACCTGTTCACGGGTGTGGCGGATAAACACCAGCGGGGAACGTTTAATGACCAGCCCGATCAGTACCGGATAAATGACAAACAGCCAAAGGCCCATAATAAGCAGGCAGGTCAGTACATAGGAAAGCACACTTAAAATGCTGCTGCCGTTCAAGGTGGCGGCCAGTTTGGCGGTCAGAAAGAAAACCCCATAGGGCGCCATGCTCATGACCATGCCAATCAGCTTCATCATCACGCTGTTCGCCAGGGAAATGGCATTGCTGACACTGTGGGTTTCGTGGTTTTCCAGCTTCTTTATGGCAATACCGGTAATGATTGCCATAAAGAGAATTTGCAGAATATTGCCTTCTACCAACGCCTGAAAAGGGTTCACCGGCACCACATTAATAATCATCGCCAGCAGGGATGGGAGTTCAGACTGGCCAGAGCGAACCAGTTGATCAACGTGACCAAGATTGGCTCCGGTGCCCGGCGCAATCATCAATGTGATAATAATGGCTGACAGGATGGCAAAAAATGTATTGCCCAGGTAGATGCCAAAGGTTTTAACCCCCAGTCTACCCACCTGAGTGATATCATTAACGCTGCACACGGCGTGGGCAATGGAGACAAAAATCAGGGGGACAACCAGCATTTTTATCATTGCCACGAACATCACGCCAACGGCGTGAAAGAGGCCATTGACCAGGTACTCCTGAACAACTCCTTCGGGAGAGACAGCCAACTGGATAATAATGCCAGTGACCATTCCCAGTATCAGGGCAAACAGTATATGGGGGGCTAGATTTTTCTGCATCGTACATCCTCCACTCAACATAACAGTGAATCGGCTCTGCTGATTAATGCCCCCATTACTTATTTGGAACGCTTTAACAGTAACAAGTTCCCATAAAAGATTAAAAAATGGTGGTTTTTTAGGGTAAGTTCCTATTTTAGATGAAAATTATTGAATTTCCTGAAGGTGCGCCATGACCGGATTTTGAAGAGATTCGAACGGTAGATGGTGGTGTGTTAATTACCAATCCTGTGTTGGCTGGCGACTCAAGTTGCCTGTGATTATTGTTCAATAGAAACAGGGTAGGCAACAAGTTGACTACCCTTTATCCTGATTACCAGATTTCAGGCTTATTCATCGCCTTGACACATTGTGGTTTACCATTCACTGGCTCAATCGTCTTGCTGACCAGCGACTGGCCTAACCAGCCTTCCGGATGGGACAGTGGCAGTGGTGCCCTGATCACGGCTTCACTGACCGGCGCAAACCCGGTTCGCGAATAATAGTTGGGATCACCGTAGGTAAATACCAACTCTGTGCCATTGTCTTTTAAGTTGCTCAGGCCAAAGTTAATCAATGCCTGACCGGTACCCTTGCCCTGGCAATCAGTGCTGACAGCAACTGGTGACAGCAGAAAAGCATCGATACCATTGTCAAAGGTTAACCGTGAAAAGATAATGCAGCCGACAATCTGCGCGCCATGATGATGATCCCGGGCAACAAAAACAAAGAGATCATTGTTGTCTGTTGTGTTCATTAACTCATAGGCAAGGTTGCCGACCATTGTTCCTTCGCCCTCACTTTCCGAGTCTGTAAATGTTCTGGTAAAAAGATCTCTGATCTCGTCAATTTCGCCTGGATCGTAAACTGAAAACTCCACTCATAGCCTCCAAATCAATTACATTGCACCTGCCTGTTTCTGGACAGGTAGCACGATAAAACATGAAGTTATGGTCAGGTCAAGCAAAGTGAAGAAAAAAAGTTAAATGAATATAAGTGAACTGGCAATAGCCAGCATGGTCAGGCCCACAAAGCATTCTGTCAGCCCTGTTTTTTGATTACTGATGTGATCGCAGCCAGCCATCCGAATATGGAATTAAAGAATTAATGGGGAGGGGAAGAACCATACAACGATAAATCTGTCGAAGTTCAAATATCACTCGTT
>NZ_JAHHPP010000391.1 GCF_024606265.1 Endozoicomonas sp. SESOKO1 | reverse complement strand
TGTATTTATTATTTGAATTGAATTGTCAGCATCTAAATGATGATCCATCTTTAATAAACTGGTTAACAGATATTTGAATGCTATTTTATCATTATAAGTTATAGGTTTATTATCATTGTTCTTATCCATAATGGAATCCAGAAATTTCCCGATATCTGAAAATGTTTTGAACGGACCTGCATCCCATAAGGCCATTTGTACATCTATTGAATGAGTCCATTCAATATTTTTTTCATCTGTTGAATGAGTCGGTTTACTATTTTTATCATCTATTGAATGAGTCGAGTCAATACTTGAAAAGAATTCCATGGCATGGATGTTTAATTTTTCAAAAAAATGATCGGTTTGGGCCAAGGCTGGTAATATATGGATTAGCTCAATATTCCTTTGATTAATCGGAGTACCGTGCGTATGTTTGCTGCCGTGGGGAAAACTCAGCTGGTAAAGTGTCATCAGTTCATGTTTTAAATCAGCGGGTAGAAACTTGTCGTTGCGTACCTGAAAAACAACCCTGTTACCATGACCAAACAGGTAATTTGTAATAAGGTTACTTTTTGAGCTGATTACAGCAGTCACAGTGGAAGCTGCTGATTTAAACAATTTACCGACTGTGGATCCAGAGCCAGTGGCGAAAGTGGATGGCCTTTTCAGGGGGGGATGTCCACTGTTCGCTGGAACAGTGCCATTTCTCTGCGAGATATTCATGGCTGCTTCCTTACCTCGACCTGTCTTTAAGAGATTTAATTTCCGATTTGAATCAATAATCCAAAATTCGACTTTTATTAGCAGAAATAGTTCCATTTATTATGGTTCTGAAAAGACCCGGAAGCTGGCAAAACTCATCGATGTAGACAAACCCGGATAATCCTGATTATCGTAGGTTTTTGTAACGGAAGATATGTTGAGTATTTGGGGGGAAAACCGTTTGGTCAATAGATGGAGCTTTGGATACCACCCAAAGCTCCTTTCGTTAACAATGATTAAAAGTCGTATCTCAACTTGGCACTGATCGTGTCAGCACCAAAACCAGACTTCCAAGTATGATCGTAATTTACCGAAGCGGTCAGATTATTGCCAATCATATAATTTGCGCCCAGACCGGCTTGCCAGGTGGTTTTCTCAGGTGCTGCACCGGTGCTGGTAATGATCGTATCGCCCGTCAGAAAACGGCTTTGTGTCTGTACCTGATCACCGGCAAAATCGTGCCATACATTGAGGGATAGGGCGGTATCAAGTGAGCTTTGGTTAAACTCAACGGTTTTCATGGCAGTAAGGCCAGCACCCAGTTCGATCACTTCATAACGCTGCTGTTCCAAAGCCAAGGCTGCAGCGGAGCCTGATTCCTCATAGGCTTCAACCTCTACACTGCCGTAATTGAATGATACGGTTGGCTGCAACACAATGTCCTGATTATCCAGAAAAATATCTTGCCCGGTGGTCAACCGTAATCCCAGTTGATCGGCATCATATTCAGATTTGATCAGGTTATTGAGACGTTCCCCTTCATTGTTGCTGCGGCCAAGAATGGCCATGGCATCAAAGAACAGATCGCCATTCTGCCAGCTACCATACACCGTACCTATAATACTGGAGGTGTCTGTACTGTTATTTGAACCAATGCTATTGGTCGTGGCGTCAGCGGCGGTAAACGCAACACCCAGGATCCAGTCATCATTGATTTCACCATCGGCACCGAAGGTAATGCCGTTGAGACGGGATTTGAAGCCATCGGCTGCCGCTCTGTCATCCTGTTTGCCTTTGCTGTGCAAGTACTTGGCCCAGGCCCCGCCAGACTGGAACATGTCACCGGTATTTGTGCCAGAGCGGGTTGAACTGATCCGGCTGGAAACGCTGTCAAAAGTGGCTGACTGGGTAACGGATGCTCCGGCCACATTGGCACCCGAGGTTTCCGGTTCAAGGGCTTCTGCCAGCTCTATCAGGGCTTCAACGTTGCCAGAAGCAGCTTTAAACATTTGGTAAACAGGATCATTTTCATCCAGGTCTGCAAGGACTTCTGTCTGGAAAGAGCTGATCATTTCCTGTGTTTCTTCAGAGGCCCCGGCGCTGGCAATCACATCGCCTGCATCATTGGTTGATACTGTGACACTGACCGTATTTGTATTGCTATCGTCGTATACAGAAACATCAAGCAGTACAGAGTTGCTTGCTACTTCCAGACCATTATCGGTAAGTGATGTCGCCGAAACAATGACATAATTCTGACCTTCCGCAGCGACGTTAAATGCATTGGTACTGTCAATGAGGATTTTAGAGCCTGCATCAAATGTAGCGGTATCTACCTCCAGTACAGAACTGAACTCATTATTGCCAGAATCAGGAGATTCACCAATGGTCACGATCTTATCGTCCAGCACAGCCACAATAGTGCCGTTACCAACATAGGATTTAAAGTCAGAGCCGGGGATAGTTTTTAAGGTTCCACTGTTGTTCAGGCTTAAGTTATCCCCGGATAACCGACCATCAATAGTACCGGATTGGGTGTTGGTGATCCCCAGCACTTCTCCGTCATCAGCAAAAATGGCGTGAGTTAAAGCTTCTGCGAAGAGACCGTCAGCTCCGACTGAACGGATGACGTCTGCATTCCAAATGGATTCATTGGCATCCTTGATTGTATCAGTACTATCACCACCAACAAGAATGCCTATATAACCCTCAATGATTCCTTCGTTATTGATGTTGTTCAAGCCGTTACCGCTGACTTCAATGGCGATTCGTTCACTACGGATGATGCCGCCTGATTGGTTGTAAATTTCACCGTCAGAATTATAGCTGTCAGCGTTAGTGCCAAGCCTGCCCCGGTCAATAAAGATAGCGCTTAGCTTACCTTCAATAAGTCCGGCATTATTCAAATCACCGTTCAGTAATAATGGGTTGTTATCATCCACAACTCTAAATAGTATGGCATGACCATTTTCACTGATAATTTGACCACCCGGCAGGTTTTGAATAGAGCCTTCTACAATATCCTGAACGACGATGGCTGAACCACTTTCATAGTCTGCAGGTTTATCACTGTCAGGTTCAACGTCAATCCCTGTAGCCCGGATTGTGCCAGCATTGCTGATAGCGATAAATTTATCGATATTTCCATCAGTAACAAACAGACCATGATCCTCATTCACCAGGGGCTTGGCAATGGCAGTGGTACCATCAGCGTCAAGCAGAATACCGGTTTCTCCAGAAATGGTTGCACCACTTTCGTTGATGATGGAGCCTCTGAACCCTCCATCGGTAACATCAATACCTACAAAACCGTTAATGGTTCCATTATTGGTGATATCGCCGGTTGTATTGCTGACAAACAACCCAATAAAGTTGGTATTATTTCCACCATCAATAGTACCGGAGTTGATAATATAGCCAGTCACACCATTGGCATTGAGTGCGGCGTCAACACAATCTGCGGGATCATTTGGGTAACAGGCTACATCGCCATTAGCAGGTGTGACGGTTTGATCAGCGGTAATTGTCTGTCCATTTGAATCAACATCTGCGGCAATCAATGGCACACTATAAACTGAGCCATAAACGACAACAGCAATCGCCGAAGAAAGGATTCCCTTTTTAAAGTCCATTTGTCATTCCCTTGCAGGTTTTTTATTAGCCACAACTCCTGTGTGAATAGATCATAATAATACGACTATGAACAGATGCAATAGAATAGATGTTCGACTTAACCCGGATACCTCATGGAAACACTACTGAACCAGTTGCGACAACAGCGGGTACTGCCCGCTATTCAAATTAAGAGTCTGTGAGAGCCTGGACGGTGCAGAGCCGCTGGCTGAAATGCTGATCGCCAATCAATCATCGGTTTTCATGGTGCCGGGGGTTAACTCCCCCAGCGATATTGAACAGGGCATGTATCACGGTGCTGAAGTGTTGACGTTCTTCCCGGCAGAAGCCTCTGGTGGTATTGCCATGCTGAAATCGCCCGGAAAAACCGTCTCAAGCTGTGACCTGGAAAGTTGCCAGTGATTTTTCAATACGGAAGAAATCCAATGTCGTATATCTGACGTTGGCCGCAGATCACGCCCTTCATACAGATCCTCTTGGCCTAAGCCCGGCCAGTCCCCCAGTACCTGTCCTCCTTTTATACCACCTCCGGCCATCAGCAAGCAGGATGCGGTGCCATGGTCCGTACCTCCGGTACCATTGACTGCCACGGTGCGGCCAAACTCTGTGGCAACGACAATCACAGTATGTTTCCAGGTGCTTTCCCCCATGGCCGCTCGCAACGATTGAAGACCGGAGTCGAGTGTCCGGAATTGTCGGGTAAGGCGGGCGTGCTGATTATCGTGGGTATCCCAGCCCCCCATCTCCAGCATAATGGCATCAGGGCCTTCCGGATTGCTGAGCAGTGTGCCAGCAGCCCTTGACTGATCAACAAAGCTGCGACCACTGTCATCCATGGAATCACCCACCATATTCCGGACATCCTGTGCCTCTACAAGACGCTGGTGGAGTAGAGGATCCTGCTCATAGAGTTGCAACAGTCGCTGATAGAGATCCCCTTTGGCAGGGGATATAGTGGGGGGATACCATGTAGAGGAACGCTGGCTGCCCCGGAGGCTGACCGGCAGTGAGTGGGCCAGGGCAATACCGGTTTTACCGGAAACTTCCAGGGCACGAGCCAGCCAGCCACTGTCCTGATTGACCGGCAGCAGGGCAGATTCCAGTTCATCCTGGGCGGCAAAGTGGGAGCGTTGACGGCAGGTGGATGCTACGGCAACCACTGGAGCCATCTGTTTTTGCCGATACCAATCGTACAGTGTGGACAGTTCACGGTTCAGGCCAAACCGGCCATCAAGGGGTAACATGGTTTCCACAACCTGCCGTGCAAGCTGTTGCCGTGCAAGCATCAGATGATCATCAAAGGCGGGTATGAACGTATGCAGGGCATCCAGAGCACCCCGTAGTACGATCCATACCAGTTTTGCTGAAGAGTCTGCTTTACCGGTTGGAGTGTCAGCCAATAATGAGTGACTGTTTAATAACGGTACACAAACCACCCCCGCACCGAGCCATTTAACCAGATCACGTCGTTTAATATCAGGTTTTTTATTAATGCTTGCCATAGCGCTTATCTTCTTATGAACTCAGGGCTGAGAAATAACATGGCCAATCCCTGGCGCCGACTTTCGGCACCACCGATCACCTTTTGGGAGTGAGCAGACAGCTGACTTCCCAGTATCTCCT
>NZ_JAHHPP010000390.1 GCF_024606265.1 Endozoicomonas sp. SESOKO1 | reverse complement strand
ATCATAAGGGATTACATTAATGCATTTATCATCGATCCCCTCACAGTCACAAACCATCATGGCAGATATAACCTGCCAGGAAGATCTGAGGCCGAAAAATAGCAAGCGAAAGCGGTTGCCTATAGATGAATCACTTCGAGATGACCAGAAGAGCCTTCATCACAGAAAAACAAGAAAAATCACAACATTAGCAAAGCCTGAAGGCTATTTCGCTGTCGGTGCAAACTACAAAATTTCATTAATGAAGGATTTCCTGCATGACAATACCCAACATTTCAGCGACGATGACTGGCTCTATCTGATAGTAAAAATGGGTAAGAGGGCTATTGATAAAAATAAACTGGAAACACTCAAAAAAGAATTCAGTACTACAGATAAAGATATTTTGTTCAATAAAATGGCAACATTGCAATCATTAAGATATAGGATTGAACATACAGTTCATCATTCAAACTTGAAAAGGCGTGATCATTTATATAAAGCAGCACAAGAAAACAAATATTTATTCCCGGCTGGAAGTCTGGAAAAAATTATTGAGCTGGCAAAAAACAATCATTCCCTGCAATTCCGTGCAGCACCAGAACTTTTACACTCTATAGCCAGCCTGGATTATGACTCACATAATCCTTTTTTCTCTGAACTTATCATTGCCTGTTACAGGAACAGTCATTTTTTACCCCCAGACATTGGAATGGGACACAAAATCGAAATTGAAATAAAAAACCAAACTGCAAAAAAGAGTACAAGTCAGGAGAATCTGGAAATAGAGTCAATGCTTTTGGATAAAGCCACAACTAAAAAAGTTTGTGGTGGAAGAACCATCCAGCTCAGTCTTCCTGACAACCCTGACAACCAGAAACTCTACCTTAAATTTCAACGAAAAGATGAACCATGGGATCAGTTCACCCGTGAACTTAAAATGCACAACGCCTTACACAAGTTATTTTCAGATCAGGATTTCGCCAGCGAAATACCGGTAAGTAAAGGTTTATTTTCACTACCTTTAAGTAAGGGGTTATCTTCAGTGCCTTTATGCAAATATTTTTATTCTATCCCTGCGGATGAAATTATTAGCACATTAGAAGATGATCTTGAAATTACTGAAGGTCATCTGCAGGGTTATTGCTTTGCAGCATCTGGTGATTATGTTAATTATGCATGCCAACCAGATCCATCAAACCCCCAAAATCCATATTCGAGATCTGAAGAAGGATTAAAAAAAGCGGCTATGGATATTGGTAAGTATGCCAGATATGGGCTGTCATTCGATAGTCTGATCAAATCGCAGCATAGTAAAGGTCTGTCTATGACCGAGGGAATTCCCAAGTGGATGACCTTGGCACAACTGAGTAACATTGACTCGTACAATGAAGACCCTTTTCCCGGCTCAATTATTGATTGGATAAAAGACACTGAACGCTCAGATTTATCCTGGTCCGGACTACGGGATCTTGGTGACAGCCAAATATTTGAAACTACATTGCACAGTCTGGATCCAGAAAATGCTTTAAATTTTAAATTCTTTCCAAAAGTCGGAAACCTGTTAGCTTATTTTAATGCTCTAATGGATAACTTTATTGCTATCGTTATTGTTTATGCTCGTGGAAAACGTATAAGCCATGAGTTTCATTATCAAAACCCTGTAGCTGTTAAAGAAGTAAAACAATTTATCAGAGATATTCTGGAGCATTTTCTACGGGGATATTATTCGAGCAATGGAATAAGCTTGCCGCAAGCTCTCGGACTGGATAATACAGCCTTTGAACAATGGCTGAATAGAACTGCATTAGAAATAATCTATTGGTCAGCTCTGCAGCTGTATGAAATGACGGGTGATTTTCTTATTTCAAGACATAATCACCCACACGATAACTACTTCCAGCACATAAGTATTAGTAAAAGGCCTAATCCTGACATAATGAAAACTTCAGAGGAAATGAATCCTGACTTTTTATCCCCTTACTTACATGGTAGAAATCATAGTTTTGGACTTATACATGGCAAGAGCTTCCCCTTACAAGCCCTTATAAAAGGTCTGTGCAAATTATCTATCAACATGGTTAATTCATCTCTTTTAGCATGATCAGGCTGTGCGGTTGAACTTCATAGCTGCACTGGTCAACAGACGGTTCCTGGATAAAAGACGCCTCCTGATCGGTATTCACCATGATCATCCGGTGTTTGAATTGGCCGGTTTCAGGAATTAACACCCGTCCTATATGTTTACCAGCGTTCATGATTACCCAGATGGCCCCTTTTTCAGCATCGTTCGGGTCGTGAATTTTAACTGTCAGGGTATAACAGTGACGCTCACTGAAATAAATAGGGTCAACGACTTTCCCCTTCGGAGAGTATAACTGGTACTCCGTATGGCCCAGACTATCGGTCAACAGTGGTTCATTACGACGAAAGTGCATCATTTGACGGCTGAAGTCGTGCATTCTGGCACCGTCAGAGTCGGAGTTATGCAGCCAGTCCCAGTGTAGCCAGGCGATGGGTGAGTCCTGGCAATAGGCATTATTATTCCCATCCTGGGTGTTGCTGAACTCATCACCGGCCAGCAGCATGGGGGAGCCTTTGGCCAGCATTAACATTCCCACCAGGTTCTTCCGACTACGCAAGCGGGCGTTATTGATTTCAGGATTATCAGTGATGCCTTCTTCGCCATGGTTCCAGGAGTAATTGTGGTCATCGCCATCGCGCCCGTTTTCACCATTGGCCAGATTGTGGCGCTGATTGTAAGAAACCAGATCCATCAGGTTAAAGCCATCGTGGCTGCAAATATAGTTGACGGAGGCAAGGTAACTTTGCTCGCTGAACAGGTCTTCTGATCCGGAAAAACGCCAGGCCATTTCCGTTTGTATTCCCTTGCTGCCTTTCCAGAACTTTCGGCAGGTATCACGGTAACGATCATTCCAGGACTGCCAGTCACTGGGGAAGTCGGTCATATGATAACCGTCCGGGCCAATATCCCATGGCTCTGCAATCATTTTTACCTGGCTCAGGACCGGGTCCTGGCTCACGGCATAAAAGAAAGGCGCATCCTTGCTGTAATGACGGTGCTGGCGGGCCATGGTGGGTGCCAGGTCAAAACGGAAACCGTCGATCTGGTACTCCACTACCCAGTGACGCAGGGCGTCCATGGTCAGGCGCAGAGTCTGGTGGCTGTCAAAGTTCATGGTGTTGCCGCAACCACTGTAATTTTCCGAGCTGATTTCACCGTCATGATTATTCATATGGTAGTAGTCGGTTTCAGCAAGGCCACGCATGCTCAGGAATGGACCACCATGGCCACCTTCACAGGTATGGTTGAACACCACATCCATAATGACTTCAATGTCGGCACGGTGCAGCTCCCGCACCATGGTTTTCATCTCGGTCACCGGGTCGGCAATGGCATACGGTGTGTGCGGTGCCATCATACACAGAGGGTTGTAACCCCAGTAATTGGATAACCCCAGTTGAGTGAGTCGTTCTTCGCTGGCGCTGCAGGTCACCGGCAGCAGTTCAACGGCAGTAATGCCAAGGTTTTTCAGGTAGTCAATGGTAATGGGGTGGCACATGGCCAGGTAGGTACCGCGAATATCCTCCGGGATATCCGGGTGGGTCCTGGTGAATCCCTTGAGGTGGGTTTCGTAATAAATGCTCTGCTGGTCCGGAATCTGTGGGTGGGTTATGCCCTGCCAGTCAAAAGTGGCATCTCGCACCACACTGCGGGGCATTTTTGCGGCGCTGTCCTGCTCATTGAACAGCCATTGACCATTGGCGTCTGAAAGGTAGTCAAAAATTTCCTGACACCATTGCACATCGCCACTGATTTCCCGGGCATACGGGTCCATCAGCAATTTGTTCCTGTTAAAACGTGGCGTGGTATTGGGCGACCAGTAACCGTCTGCCCGGAATCCATAGTGCTGGCCTTCGGTAATGCCTTCAACATAGAGGTGCCAGATGCCCTCACTGGAAGGGAACATTTTCAGTTGTTCTTCGTTCCCCTGTGCATCAAATAATGAGACAAACAGTTGTTCTGCTTGCCAAGCGTACACAGAAAAATTAACCCCTGTCGCCTGATTACCCGGTACGGCCACAAGATCGGCATTGACTAAAGTGGCTCCCTGTGGGGAGGTTTTTCCGGGAAAGGCGGAGTAGGCCTGGGTGGCAGACGGCGAATCCATGGCGTTTGAAGCTCTATATAGCATGATCAAATAGACGTCGTGTATTATTAGTTTTCAGAGACAAACAGAAAAGCACTGCGGTAATGTAAACGATTACAGACTTTTTATAAAAGTTGACTTGATTGAAAACAAGGTGGTTAAAGCAGTAACTGTTCTGGATTCCCGCACAGAACGAGATTACCGTGAAACACGCAAAATGCTTTTCGTTGGAATGCATATCATAACTCTGCGTCAATGCACAATTTCCATTGTTCTCGATATGGGTGTTATACCCGGTCAGCGGTCAGCATGATAGTAGCCAGCGGCGGCAAAGTCAGGCCAATGCTTTGGGGGTGATTATGCCGCGCTTCTGGCCGGGACAGGACGGCACCGTTGATAATATGACTGCCGCCGTAGCGCTGGTCATCGCTGTTAAATATTTCCTGCCATAACCCATCGACTGGTACACCAATGGTGTAATTATGTCGTACATATGGTGTCATGTTACTGATAACTACAATGGTGTTACCTGCACTGTCTTTTCGATAAAAGGCAAAAACACTTTGTTCATGGTCATCCAGTACCAACCAGCGAAAACCGTCGCGATCAAAGTCAAGCTCGTGGAGTGCCGGGTAACGCTGATACAGTGTATTCAGCTCACTGACCATCGCCAGCATACCCCGGTGATAAGGACCCTGTTCCAACAGGTTCCAGTTCAGGCTTGCTGTCGGATTCCACTCGCTGGTAACAGCAAACTCAGAGCCCATAAACATCAATTTTTTACCGGGGTGCCCGAACATAAACCCATGGCGAACCGTAATTCTGACACTCCCCGCCCTATCGCACCCGAAGGGCATAAAGGCGAGGGTTCTTAGATC